>CAUYYV010000160.1:0-7518 GCA_963577075.1 Phycisphaerae bacterium | reverse complement strand
TTCCCCGATGTGGTTTTTTGACCTGCCCCACCATCGGTCCATGTCTTTCATTGTTCCCTTGGGCAAAGTCCTGCGAACACAAGAGTGCAGTCCAATTTCACCCATTGATCGATCGGCGGGGCAACATTTCCCAGGAAGCAACGCACCTTCGACTGCAGCCTCACGCTATCCGATAAAATCCGGTTTTCACGATGTTGACGGTCTCAACAAATAAAAATCGAGAGGATGAAAATCATACGCAGTTGTTATGATTTGACTTCTCAACAAGCCCGCCGCAGGGTATTTCCATTGACATTTACCCCACTTCTTTCCTTGGGAAAATGGGATAAAATGCCATGCTGCATGGAATCCAAGACTTGCCCTTTCTTCCCGCCAGCACCATTGCCTTCGGCCACAGTGCTGTTTTTGTGACTGGCGGATAGGAGCGCCAATCGGCGCCGGCGCGGCCGCGTGGCTAGCGAATGATTCGTGCGCCACCGCCGCCGGCAACGTGCTGCAGTTCCGAGAGCGTAATCTGGGACACGTCACCCCGCGTGGTCTGCAACAGTGCGCCGTGAGCCGTGCCGAGGTTGACCGCCGTCTGCGGATCGGCGCCGGTGAGAAAACCGTAGGCGAACCCGGAGGCGAACCCGTCGCCCCCGCCGACGCGGTCCTCGATGGTCAGCCGCTCGAATTGCGGGCCGTGATAAAACGTGTCGTTCTCCGCCCAGTACAGGATGGCCGACCAGTTGTTCTCGTTGGCGCTGAGCACTTCACGAAGCGTCGTGCCGATCACCTTGAGGTTGGGATAATCCTCAGCGACGCGGCGAACCATGTTCTTGTACGATTCGATCGGCAGTTCCTTGAGCCCTTCATCGGCACCCTCTACCCCGTAGCCGAGCACCATCTGGAAGTCCTCTTCGTTACCGATGAGGCAGTCGATGTGTTGCACGAGCGGCCGCGTCGTCTCGATCGCCTGCGCGCTGGACCAGAGTTTCGATCGAAAGTTCAGGTCGTAGGACACGACGGTGCCTGCCCGGTGGGCGGCCTCGAGCATGCGAGGGGCCATACTGCGGGTCGATTCGCTCAGACACGTGAAGATTCCGCCCGTGTGCAGCCAGCGCACGCCGCGGCCCTCGAAAATCTCTTGCCAATCAACGTCGTCGCTTGTCATCTTCGATGTCGCCGAATGCCCGCGGTCATACATCGTGACACTGGCGCGTGGACCAGCGCCGACCTCGGTGAAGTTCAGTCCAATCCGCGCCTCACGACCGATCCCGTCGTAGGGCATGATCACGGCGTGCGACGTGTCCACGCCTGCGCTGCGCGCGTGATTGAGAATGATCCTGCCCACCGGGTTGTCCACCAGCCCGCCGACCCAGCCCGTGCGCAGCCCCAGCCGCGCCAGCGCGTATGCCACGTTGTACTCACCGCCGCCGACCCAGACTTCCAGCATCGTCGCCTGCTCAATTCGTCCGTGACCCGGCGGTGACAGGCGCACCATGCACTCGCCCATCGCCAACATGTCCATCTCGCACTCGCTCGCATCGCGAATCTTCAACGCCATCTTGCGGGTATCCCTTGTTATTGCGCGGCTTCAAAACCTCGTCCCCGCGAACCATGCATTCTTGCCGACGCCGCGACCAGTGTCAAAATTCATCTCGCCGAGGACCATGCCTATAAAACTCATCCGCATCTTGTTGACCGTACGAAGGCATCGCTCACGCGCGATTGCCGCCGTAGGCCGATGCGACAAGTTCGTTGTTCGCGAAGCGTCCAAGCCCCAACGTGCTGACATCGATGCTTGACTGTCCGCTCATGATCAGGTCCGCCATCACTTCGCCGATCGCAGGCCCGATCTTGAATCCGTGGCCGCTGAAGCCCGCGCAAAGGTGCAGACCACGCACATGGTCAACCACGCCTAGGATCGGATGCCAATCCGGAGTGACATCGTACAAGCCGGCGAACGCGCGAATAAAGATCGCGTCCTTGAATGACGGGATGCGCCGTATCAATCGCGCATGCGCTTCAACGATAAAATCGTTGTCTGCTGATTCGTTGTAACTGTCAGCCGCGACGTGCTCGTATTGCTTGGGGTATCCACGCCCGAAGAGCGTTCGCGTGGCGCCGTCGGGTCGATAATAAACCGCCTGCGCCATATCGGAAAACGCCAGTTTGGGCGGGCCGCCACACGTGGCGATCTGATCCTCACCGATTTGCACCGCCTTGACCGCCCCGCCCGCCACCGTCAGACCGGTCGCCGTTGTCATCTGTCGCAAATCGCCGCCCAACTCGCGAAATCGATGCACGTAGGCGTGCGTCGTGGCGATCGGGTCGGCATAACCGGAGCCCGGCTCGTACGCGATACGGTGTACGTCGTCGAGTTGCAGACGCGGCTCGATGGCGAGCAGTTCGTCCTTGCTGATCTCGCCGGTATCGATGCCAAGCCGTTGTTGCATCGCCAAATTCTGCACGAATCCGTCGCTGACATAGTCCGGCACGAGGAACGCCCAGCCACAGGCTACATACCCCGCGTCGCCACCGATTACTTCATCGAAATCGGCAAAGATATCGACGGCTCGTTTGACCATGGCCGCCAACTGTGGCGTGGAGTAGTGCTGTCGCACGATAGCCGCTGATTTGCCCGTGCCGCCCGCCGCGATGACGTGTCGGTCGAGCAGGACGACACGCTTCATGCCCCGCCGAACCAGGTTGTAGGCCGTCGCGGCGCCGTTGATGCCCGCGCCGATCACGACGGCGTCTGCTGTCTGCATTCGGTTACTCCCGGTTCAAGCCATACACCGACCCCGCACGTTCCCTGCTGATCAGGCCTTCTTCGATGTCCTTGGCGATCGCATTGCCATCTCGCTCTTGCGGATCGCCCCAACCGCCGCCGCCCGGCGTTTCGATACGCAGCCGATCGCCCTGGCTCAGCGTGGCAAATACCTTGGTGGGCAATTGCCGCACCGACCCATCCGGTGAGGTGACCATGCCGTACGCGCCGCGGGCGTGTTGACCACCCTCAAGGCCCCAGGGCGTGAACTTGCGTCGATCGGCGCCCAGCGACGTGTTCGTTCGTTGCCCGAGGCAGGTCAACTCGCGTACAACGCCGCAGCCACCACGGTATTTGCCCGGGCCCTCGCTGTCGGGAATCAGCGCATAACAGTTGACGCGAAGGGGATAAGCCTGCTCGATCACCTCGATGGGCGTGTTGCGTGTATTGGTCAGGTGCGTATGGATGCCGTCCTGACCATCGACATCGAAAAACGCGCCCTGGCCACCCGCGTAGGTTTCGACGTAATTGTAGTATTCACCGGTGCGCGGATCGAGTCCCCCGACGTTGATCAGGTTCATCTCACCGCTGCACGCGGCGCACACCCGCTGCGGCACCACCTGATAGAAAGCGCCCAGCAGCACGTCGACCACGCGCTGATCGGTGAGGATATTGGCGTTGCCGATCGCCGCCGGAAAACGTGCATGCAGCACGCAACCCTCGGGCGCGATGACGGTGATCGGCCGATAGGCGCCGGCGCTGACTGGAAGGTCGGGGTCGATCACCGCCTTGGCGGCGTAATAGACGCACGCTCTGGCAGCGGTGATTCTCGCGTTGAGCGGTCCGAGCACCTGGTCAGCCGTGCCGGTGAAGTCAGCCGTCAACTCGTCGCCCCGTATCGTCAACGTCAGAAAAATGCGCACCGGGTCGTCGGTCACGCCGTCGTCATCCATGAAGTCCTCGAACGTGTACCTGCCATCGGGCAGCTCGGCGATGCCGGCGCGCATGCACCGCTCGGCATGGTCGAGGATCGCGGGCATCGATTTCAGCACCAGGTCCGGGGCCTCCCGGCTGAGCAGTTCCACGATACGCTGCTCGGCCGTGCGCGCCGCGGCGTATTGGGCCATTAAATCACCGTACAACTCGCGGCCCGTGCGCACGTTCTGGTGGATGATTCCGAAGATCGCCTTGTCGATCTTGCCCTCGCTGATGATGCGCGTCGGCGGAATCTGAAGCCCTTCCTGATATATCTCGGTTACGCCCAGCGGCATGCTACCGGGTGCGTAGCCGCCGACGTCCACGTGGTGCGCCGCGGTGGCGACCACCGCGATCGGCCGACCCTGGTGATGTACGACCGAGACCATCGAGATATCCGGCAGATGGCCCGGCCCTTCGGGGTAAGGAAGGTTCGTGATGATCGCGTCCCCGCCGCGTATGGTCTCGACCGGGAACTTATCGAGGATCGAGCGGATCACCGCAGGCATGATGCCCAGGTGTAACGGCGTACCGATTTCCGCCTGCGCCAACACCTGACCGTCCGGCAGCGCCACCGCCGTCGAGCAGTCGAATCGATCCTTGATGTTCGGCGAATACGCGGTGCGCACCATGGCGGCGCAGCCCTCGTCGGCGATGCTACGCCAGCGGTTGCGCATGATCTCAAGCGTGATGGGATCGATATCAATCACAGGGTTCCTCGCTGACTCATACCGCCGAGAATGATTTGGCCGTACCGGTCGACCCGTGCGTGCTGGTCCGGGAGGATCATGGTAGTCGAGTCGATCTGCTCGACGATTGCAGGCCCGACGAACTCGACGCCGGCGGACAACGCCTCGCGGTCGTAGACCGGTGTATCGTGACGCTGACCGGCAAAAACCACCTGGCGCGATCGCGACGGCGCGCTGGCGGCTGGGGAACTTGATTTGCCCGGCCCGGGTCCGGGCGGCGCCTCGGGCAATTTCACCGCCTGAAGATCGATCTGCTCGGAAACCCAAAGATTCACCAGTTCGACCGGCTCGTCCTCACGGCTGTAGCCGTACATCTTCTCGTGCGCCGTGTGGAAATCGCGGCAAATCGCTTCGAGATCAATCAATCCGGACCCGACATCAACCGGCAGATCATAGCCCTGGCCATGATAACGCAGCCCGAGTCTGCGCGTCGTGGCAAAGACCGGCTCGGTCATGGGTCCGAAGGCCAGGCTTTGGCGCGCTTCACCGCTCATCTCGGCGAACATCGCCTGAACCTGATCGGTGTCGACTTGATCCACCAACTTGATGAATGTTCGCACGCGATCTTCACGAAGATTGGACATCAGCAACCCAAGCGCCGACGTGACACCCGGCGCCATGGGGATGAGCGTTTCACCGATCCCTATCTCTTCGGCGAGTTCGGCGCCGTGCAACGGTCCGGCGCCGCCGAAGGCGCACAGCGAAAACATGCGTGGGTCGTGCCCACGCTCGACGGTGAGTTTGCGGATGGCGGCAACCATCGTGGTATTAACCACCCGGATCATCCCCTCGCCCACCTGGTCGATCGTCATGCCCAGCGGTTTGGCAAGTTGGTCATGGATCACGCGGCGGGCGGCCTCGACGTCGAGTTCCAAGCCCCCGGCCAACCGTGATTTTTCGGCGAGCCGACCCAACACGAGGTTAGCATCCGTCACGGTCGGCAGGTTGCCGCCCAACCCGTAGCACGCGGGCCCGGGCGCCGCGCCGGCCGATCGAGGCCCCACACGCAGCGAACCGCCGGCGTCGACCCATCCGATGCTGCCGCCACCGGCGCCGACGGTGTGCAGATCGAGCATGGGCGTCTGCAATGCCAGGCCATCGATCTCCGCATCACGTGAAAAACTGACCCGGCCGTCTTCAATCACCGCCACGTCGAAGCTCGTGCCACCCATGTCAGCGGTGATCAGGTTGCGGTTGCTGTGATGCGCCGCAATCGCGGCGCCGGCGACGACACCGCCCGCCGGACCGGAAAGAATTGTCTGAACGCAATGGTTTGCCACCAGTTCGGCGGCCATAACGCCCCCGTTCGATTTCATCACCACCAGCGGTGCTGCGATCGACTCGGCGCGTAGTGCCTCATCAAGCCTGCCCAGGTAACGCTGCATCACCGGCTGCACGTAGGCGTTCATCACGCAAGTGCTGAACCGCTCGTACTCACCATGCTCACGCAGCAAATCGTGCGACAGGCAGACGGTCACGCCCGGCAGATGCTTTTCGAGAAATCGGCCCGCCTCGATTTCGTGTTGCGGGTTCACATGACTGTGCAGCATCGCAACGGCGACGGCCTCCACCTGCTCGCGCTTGATGATCTCGATAAGCGGTTCAAGATCTGCGACTTGCAGCGGCGTATCGACCGATCCGTCATAAAGGATTCGCTCGTCGATCTCGAACCGTCGGGCACGCGGCACGAGTGGTGCGGCGCGGTGCAGGCGCATGTCGTACAGGCGTGGCCGGCTCTGCCGCTGGATGTGAAGCACGTCGCGAAAACCTCTTGTCGTGATCAACGCAACCTTAGCGCCCGCCCGTTGGAGGATCACGTTCGTCGCCACCGTCGTGCCGTGTACGAGCAGGTGGATCGCGTCGGCATCGCCGCCCACCTGGTCCGTCGCTCGCCCAACACCCTGCACCAATGCCTTGCCCGGGTCGTCGGGTGTGCTGGGCACCTTGAGAAACAGCAATCGGTCGTGCTGTTGCTCGAACGCGACCACGTCGGTGAACGTCCCGCCGGTGTCAATGCCGATCCGTATCTTCAATGCCCGGCACCTTTACAAAATTACGATCGGGCGGGGAGTATACCCGTTTCTCATGCACCGAGGGGTTTGAAATGACGGCCTCGTCAAACCTCAAGCAATCCGTGCATGAGTCTCCACGGAAGCCACAGAATCACAAACACCACCGGCCACTGATTTGTGGCCCAAAGTTCAAGCGTGTTCGACAATGCGTACTTCTCAGATTGATCCTTGTCGCGCGCAAGGGTTATCGGATCAATCTGCACAACTTGCGATATTCCGGAGCAGTCTCCAGCCAAGCGTTGTTGATTCTCGTCGGATCGCCGTATTGATTGCCTCCCCGGTCTTTTCCCCGCGCCAAATACGTTTTGAACTGAAATGACTCGGAAACCTTTACACTGGTTGGAAAATAACGGATGTTATAACCACAGCGACGACGATCCGATGTGTTCGCGTTTGAGCCATGCACAAGGTCTGCGTCGTGTAGCGAACATTGGTTTTCCTCGAGGACACAGTCTACGGCCTTCGACTCATTGATTGTCTGCACGTCGATCCCATAGCTTAGCGCCGACTTGGACCGATCAGGGACTTCGTGGTGTTGTCGCCCTGCGTTAAGGTGGGTGCCGGGAATGACGCGCATGCAACCGTTGTCCCGGGTTGACGGATCAATGGCGATCCATACCGTGCAAACGGTTACCGGTTGCAACTTGTCCCGCCAGTACGAAGCGTCCTCATGCCATGGAACAACTTTGCCGACGCCGGCGGGCTTGCAAAGGAATTGACTGGAAAAAATCCCGATGTCGGGCCCGATCAACGGCTCGATCAGGTCCAAGATGGCATCATCCATGAGCCAGTCAAACATCTTCGGGTCGAATAAATGTGGACCGACAATATGCTCAGGCGATTCATCCATTGTCTGCTGCCAATTTTCGATCAGCATCTCAAAGCGTGCCTTGAGCGCGTCGAATCTTGGAGGCGGAAAGAGTGGTTTATCCAGGATCAGATAACCATCCGCCCGATATTTTTCCACGTG
>CAUYYV010000159.1:0-7522 GCA_963577075.1 Phycisphaerae bacterium | reverse complement strand
TCGAGCCGTCATAACTGAAGCCGTGAAAGCCGACGTTGTAGTACCCGACGATATTGCCGCCATCGATGCCGAAGGCGTTGGTAGAGATTGCCCCCGGCACATCAAGTGTGGTGTAGGTGTACGCACCCTGCGCCGATACGCCCATGCACAGCGTCAGGAAACCGACAGCGGCACTGACAAGAATGGCTTTCATCGCGTTCCCCTGCAGACCGTGTGGTCGAGAAAATACATTCTTCCCGTCCACTTGGATTCGCAGGCCTTGTCCTCCGCGATCAATATAACCTCGATGTCCCAGATAACCACCTCCCGGCTCCGCTGGGCGTGTTGACCAGAGACTCGCTTTTGAGGGCGATGATCGTGATTAAACCATTAGTGTCCTGAGCCCCAGTGGCTGCGGACGCTGTAGCAAATCCGTTTGGGTCTGCACGTACACCCGGAGGTCCAAGCCAGTCCGGAAACAAAATCCCAAGTTCGTCTTCTTCGGGAATCGCATCATGCCAGAGGTTGTTCACATTCCTCTCAGGCGGCTGGCTGCTGATCTGACAGGTGGGATCCGGCCCCTGATGGTGACAATTCATAAGGCCCTGCCGTTCCAGCGAAAATGTGATTGGGTCGCGGCGCACCAGATGTCTACAGAATCCGCTTTCAGTAATCATTGCCCGAAAACCACACGATGCTCTGGCGGACGGCCAGTTTATCGAGCGCGTAGCCGCTGGGCAGGCCCTTGTAGCCGACGCACAAGTACGACGCCCGCCAATGGGAACGGCCCCCGCCCTTGCTGGTGTTGCCCTTGAGGTTGATCTTGCCGCCGATCGACTCAAGGGCCCGCTGGCCGGTGGCATTGAAGTTCGCCGTCGCTTCGTCGTTGACGCCGAGCACGACGAAACAACCGACCGGCAGCGCGGCGATAGCTTTGGCAAAATCATCCGTGATGAGCGGGCTTCGGTAGGTGTCGAAGGTGCGCAGCACCAGCGTCTTGCCCTGGTGGACGGCCATCATCGTCAGGCCACGCGAATCACGGAATTGGCCGCCCCGGCCGTCCCAAGGTTTGCCGTCCAAGCCGAAATTTGTGCGACCATACCTGCCCCCGCCACGTGACCTCACCGTCAGCCTGCGGTAGAACGCCTCGAACTGGTCGCGATCGAGTTTGAACGGGTGGATCAGTTCTGCCTCGGCGCCGCTGGTTTGCACCCACTGGCGCCACTGTACGACCGCCGACTGCTGTTTGGCCAGTTCGTCATACGCCGTGTAGCCGAACCGCTGCCCGGTCATCGCACGCAGGACGCGCACGGCCTCGCTGCGAATGCTCAGCCGATCAGCCTCGAGCAATTCGACGAGCACGCCCAGCACCTCGCGATCACCCTGCTGACCAAGCGCGTGCGCAGCCGCGGCTTTTGCCATCGGGTCATCGCCGCCGAGCATGGCCCGCAACTCACCCGCATCGGCTTCCACTCGGCCAAGCGCCACAATCGCGGCGGCCCTGACATCCGCATCTTCGCCGGCGATTGCCTGGCGCAGCAGGTCGGCGTCCTGCGCCCTTGCCGTCGCCGCCAGTGCCGCGCGCACGTAACCGAGCACGAACTTCTGGCGGATGTGCCTGGTCGCATCGAGCAGCACGGATGCTGCCCCCCTGATCGGCTCGGCCTCGATCGCCCGGCAGACAGCGGCAATCAACATCGCCTGGTCGAGGGCGGTCTCGTCGGCCATGCCGTCGATCTCCTGGAGTGCCTGGCGGGCGCGCCAGACGATTTCCAGATCGTCGTGGTCAAGGGCCCTGGTCAACGCGGGGCGTGCCCGCACGGGCATTGTCGTCAACGTCTGCATCGCGGCGTGGCGGACAGACCAGTCGTCGTCGTTGAGTTGCGCGATCAGTTTGGCGACGAGTTGATCCTGCCACGCCCGCCTTGACTCGATCGATTGCAGCGATTCGAGATACGCCGTGACGCCCCCAATGGTCGCGTCGATATGATGCTCGGCGAGGATTTCGCGACAGCGATCGGGCGGCGAGGCGTCATCCGCCCCCAATGCCACGCTCACCGCGAACAGGCACAAGGCCGTATGTAACCCGATATTTCTCAAATGACCCTTGGCCAGTTTCACTGCGGGCCTCCAAGCCACTAGGATAATGCCCTCGCACGGGGACGTTCAAGACCAGCATTGCTCGCTTCGAGCCGAAAATCAGCACGAGGTCCGTTTCCTCAACGAAAATGGCGGTTGGGAACCTTGGTGGCGCACTCATGGCTCAGGTTGCCTTGCGCTGACATCCACGCCTCTTTTGCCTGGCTCGGGATCGAGGTGCCAGTGACCATCACGCCGGTGCCGGTCGCCGCCATGGATGCTCGCAGATCACCACCATGCCGTTACAAGTCAATAATAGAACATTCCATACGAGTTCCATCTCCATTGGCTCTGGTCTGTTGCGGCCGTCAACACCGTAAAAACCGGGGTTTTCTCGGATAGCGTGAGGCTGAAAATCTGGAGGATTTCACCGAGGATGCGGTCGAAGGCGAGGTGCGTCCTCACGAGGACGACAAGCACGTAAATGCTGGAGCAGGCGGACATGCACTGGCCTCGGAAAGCCGGCCGTGGGATATCCGACACCGATCACTGATCGCTGGCCACGGGTCGCCGGTCACTCCACTGATCCTGCCACGCTTGACGATTGGCTGATGATGCGGTGTAATGGCGGGTTCGAACCAGCAGGGCCACAGCGGCCCTGTGAGTTCCGTGACCCGCCAAGCCGCAGCCGCGGCCGAGCTTCAGGGAGCCGACCCGCTAAACGGGTCGCACGCATCATGGCCAATTACACCGGACCAAAGGTCAAGCTGTCTCGTCGCGTCGGCGTGCCGATTGCCGATATTCCCAAGCACACGTCCAAGCGCCAACTCAACACGCCCGGCATGCACGGGTTCCGCGGCAGGCGCCTGCGCGATTACGGTGTACGCCTCAACGAGAAACAGAAGCTGCGCTATCACTACAACGTGATGGAAAAGCAGTTCCGTCTCTGCCTTGCCAAGGCACAGCACACAAAGGGCAACACCGGTGAGGTGATGCTGCGCCTGCTGGAGCAGCGACTGGACAACGTGATCCGCCGCTTGGGGTGGGCAAGGACGATCTGGGCGGCGCGGCAGATCGTGGTGCACGGGCACGTGCTGTTCAACGGTCGCAAGACGGATCGGCCCAGTTGTCAGCTCAAGGTCGGCGATACCATCACGCTCAAGCCTGGTATCCAGAAGCTGGTCCGCGAGAACCTCGAATCGTTACCCGGTCACCAGGTACCGCCGTGGCTCAGCTTCGACCCGTCGACCCTGACGGCCAATATCGTCGCCGTGCCCACGTCCGACCAGGTTCCCTTCGACGTGAACATGAACCTTATCATCGAATTCTATCGTTAAGGACCATTGATGGGTGTCATGGACGGCAAGCGCGGGATCGTATTCGGCATCGCCAACGATCGCAGTTACGCGTGGTTTATCACGAGTCAATTGCTCGCCGCGGGCGCCGAGTGCGCGTTTCAGCATCTGCCTGATGACAAGGGCAAGATGGAACGTCGCTGCCGATCGGCCCTCGATGAACTGGGGATCAAAGACCCCTGGTTGATGCCCTGCGATGCATCGAAGGATGAAGACCTTGACACGATCTTTGCCAAGTTGAAGCAGGACTTTGGAAGCATCGACTTTATCGTGCATTCGATCGCCTTTGCCGACCGCCAGTACCTCAAGGCGGGAAACTTTCACACCACGACGCGACAGGCGTGGGCCCAGGCGTTGGACATCAGCGCGTACACGCTGCTGGCCATGGCGCAACGGTCAGTCGATCTGATGTCCAACGGCGGGTCGATCGTGTCAATGACCTATTACGGCGGTGAGAAAGTGATCCCTGGTTACAACATCATGGGCGTGGCCAAGGCGGCCCTGGAACACACGACGCGGTACCTGGCCGCGGAACTGGGCGAGCACAATATCCGCGTCAACGCGATCTCGGGCGGTCCGCTGCGGACGCTGGCAGCGTCGGCGGTCGGCGGGATTTCCGAGATGTTCGAGCATCAGAAGCGCAAAGCCCCCCTGCACCGCAACATCGAGGGCGAAGAGGTGGGCAGCACGGCCGTCTACCTGCTTAGCGACATGGCCAGCGGGGTCACCGGCGAGACGATCCACGTCGATGCCGGGTTCAACATCATCGGGTTGTAGGGCGGCGCAGCGGTGCGTGAGCGGCCTTGTCCCGTGCCCCCGATCCCTTTACCCTGATCGCATGACGATTCGGTTTGCGTGCAGCGGCTGCGGCTCGAAGATCAAGGTCGTCGAAGAAACCTCGACGCGGCGGGTCAAGTGTCCACGCTGTGGCATTGCTCAACCGATACCCGTCGATGCAAGTGATAATTCGTCGCCCGCAGAGGATTCGGCTGTGACGTCTATGCCCAACAGCGAACCCGGTTCCACCGACGCCGAGGCATCCGGCGAATTGGTTGATACGACGGAATTGCGTGATGATCGCGGTGATGCATCGTCCCGCCGGCGTCACCCGACCCCGCAGCCGCGCACACCGAGTACCGCCACACCCTCGCACCCCGTGCCGACCTCCTCAGCGCCCAGCACATATCGGGCGTCATCGCGTCCCGCGTCGGTGTCGGTCGACCGACTGGACTCACCGCCGGGAACCTCCCAGCGGGCCAAGGCGCCATCGTACGCTGCGCTGCTGGCTTTGACATGGTTGTTTCGCGTGTTGGCGTTTGTCGCCGTCGCGCCGGTGACGAGGCGCGTCGTCAAGGCAGTCGGCGCAGATCAGGATGCGGTGACGGCTGCAACGACAATCGCGGCGGGCGTCGCCGTGGTGGCCGGGCTCTGGCTGCTGGGCGAACTCGGCCGCGCGGGACGCGATATCGCGCGCAATAGTTTTCGTCGATGATGTCAAGGTCACGATCCGGAGCGTTACGTGACGGGCGAGTCCGCGACCCCAACAGATCCGATCCGCTGGCAACGGTATCTGCCGCTTGCTCTGATGCTCATCGGTGCGCTGGTGTATATCAACAGCCTCGAGGGCCAGTTTGTCTTCGATGATCTGGGCGGCATCAGGGACAACTTGGCGATCAAGAGCCTGGCACCGCTGGGGCCGTTGCTGCACGGGTCGTCGCGGCCGATGGCGACATTGTCGTTCGCACTGAATTACGCCGCTGACGATGTCAACGTGGCCGGTTACCACTTTGTCAACGTGATGATCCACCTGGTCGCGGCCGCCACGCTGTTCGGCGTGGTCGGGCGCACGCTGCGATCGCCGGCCTTGACCGATCGATTCGGTACGCAAGCGCCCTGGCTGGCATTCGCGGTGGCGCTGCTGTGGGTGGTGCACCCACTGACGACGCAGACGGTCAACTACATCATTCAGCGCGGTGAATCGATGATGGCCATGTTCTATCTGCTGACGGTGTATTGCGCATTGCGATCGGCGGCGGCGCAGGTGAAATACGTGAAATATCTGTGGTATGCGGGCGCAACAAGCGCCTGCGTGCTGGGCATGGGCAGCAAGCAGGTGATGATATCGGCGCCGCTGATGGTGCTGCTGTTCGATCGCACGTTCTTCGCAGGCTCGTTCGCCGCGGCGATTCGGCAGCGCGCGGGACTTTACCTGTCGCTGGCCGCCACCTGGTCGGTTGCTGCCTGGTACATACTGCGGGGCGGGGCCGTGCTGACTGGCGGCGGTAGTGCCGGATTCGGTATGCCCGTGACATGGATTCAATACCTGTTGACCCAGGCGCAGGTCATTTGCCACTATCTTCGCCTGTCGTTGTGGCCACACCCCTTGGTCTTCGATTATGCGTGGCCGGTGTCGTCGTTCAAGGCGGCGGCGCCGTTCGGCGTGATTGTCGTGGCACTGCTGTTCGCCACGGCCATGGCCCTGTGGCGACGCATGGCGGTGGGTGTGGCCGGCGCGGGCTTCTTTCTTATCCTGGCGCCGACCTCGAGTATCTTCCCGATCGCGGACATAGCCGTCGAGCATCGCATGTACCTGCCGCTGGCCGCCGTGGTGGCGGCAGTCGTGATCGGCGGTTATACGCTGCTGGTGCGGCGTATCGGTGATCTGCGGCGTTACCACCAGGTGTTTGCCGCGGTGGTGGCCGTCATCGCGTTGAGCGGGGCGCTGACGACGCACGCCCGCAACGAGCAATATCGCACACGCACGTCGCTCTGGCGTTCCGTGACACAAGATCGACCGTCGAACCCGCGGGGTTTCTACAACCTGGCCGTCGCCTTGCGAGCAGAGAAAGAATACGCCAAAGCGCTGGCAGCACTTGATAACTCGCTAGCACTGATGCAGCACGCCGATCCGTCCGTCATCATGCTGCTGAAGTACCCGAAGGTTTACCTGGAGAGGGGCAACGTGTGGCTGGAGCTCGGGCAAGTAAATCGTGCCCGGGCGGATTTGCAGGCCGCTCTCAACCTGTTGCGCAAAGTCGATCAGGACATGCCCGAGGTGCATTACAGCCTGGGCCGGGCGAAAATGCAGTCGGGGATGCTCGACGAGGCGGAAGCCCATTTCCGTGACGCGCTCGAACTTCGACCGCGGTATATCAAGGCGCAGCAGGAACTGGCGATCGTGCTCGATCGGTTGGGCCGATACGGCGAGGCAGAGAAGCTGTTTCGCGGGCTGATCGAACGGGACCGACCGGTCGCCACCGCATACGTCAACCTCGCGCAGTCCCTGCTGCGACAAGATCGGGTTGACGAAGCCATCAGGTACCTGGAGCAGGCCATGCAAATCCAGGACGTAGCGCCGCAATCGATGCGGCGCCTGGCGATGTTACGGGCGTCGCATGTCGACGAACGGTATCGTGATGGTAAACAGGCCACCATGCTTGCCCAACGCGCGATTAAGGCTGCCGGCAGCGCGACGCCGCGCCTACTCGACACGCTCGCCGCCGCTTATGCCGAGCAGGGTCGATTCGACGAAGCGATCAATATCTGCGCACAGGTGATCGATCACACCGAAAAGGCTGGTCTTTCGCCGGATCATATTGCACCCGTGCGTAGCAGGCTGAATCTGTATCGTCAGGGCAAGCCTTATCGGCACGACCCGGCGATAAGCGAGGCACGACCATCACGACCCTGAGCGTCGGGCCAATGTTGCCAGCACCTGCGCCGCGGTCTGTCGCACGAGCGGCGATTCGTCCCCGGCACAGGCCAACTGCTCGATCCGCGCGTGCAGGGCCGGATCGTTGTGTCGAGCCAGATAGTTGCCCGCTGCGATCAACGCGTTGCGTTTCAGTTGGTCGAGCTTGATCCGTTTGAGTGCTGAGCCTGTAAACGCATCCTGCCGCGCCTGCGCATCCCATTTCATCAACTCCAGAAGCATCAACCCATCAGCGTACGCCCGCGGCGCATATTCGCGACGAACGCCCCCGCCCCCGGATCCGCCCCCGGACACGCCCCCATCTTCTGGTCTACTGCTGTTGTACTCTTCTGCTCTATTAAACGGGCAGACTTCCTGGCAGACGTCGCACCCGGCGACCCAATCACCCATCAGCGCG
>CAUYYV010000158.1:0-7655 GCA_963577075.1 Phycisphaerae bacterium | reverse complement strand
CTGCAGCACCAGCCCGATCAAGGTTATAAGACCCACCGTGATGAGAAATGACCGGTGCGTGTCGGGCAGCCAGTTGGTCAACTCGCCAGCCTGCATCTTGATCAGCACAACGCCGCAGCTCACGGCGAGTGTCGAGCCGACCAGCGCCGCCTGGATCGACGCGGCCAGGTAGGGGAATATCAACCCCGTGAGCAGCCCGATGGCCATGCCGATGCCCGCGGCGACGACCAAAGTTCGCCGCCCTGAAGCTCCCCGCTGCTGCCACCAAGTGCCGATCTGCGTCTTCAGTTGATCCAGGACGCCGGCCCATGGATCAGCGTTACCCGCTGCCTCGGTCACCAGGTGGTTGACATCGACCGTCGGCAGTTGCGGCGGCAGAGTCTGTGACCAGACCAGGCTGCCCAATGGTACGGCCAGGGCCAGAATCAACGCACAACTGATCGCCATCCATACCCGAAACAACAGCAGCGCCACCAGGCCGCCGGTGATGCCGCACCCGATGATGATGCCCAGCGTCACCGTCTGGCTGAACTGATCGCCGCATACGAACATCGCGGCACCGCTGGCGACGATCAATCCGACCGCGCTGCAGCCCGGCCGCCCCAACTTGCCGCCCAGCAACCACAGCAGCAACCCGAGAACGACGCCCGCGACCAGCAGCACCTGGTAAAGCGCTGACGCCGAATCGATCAGTGTATTCAAATCGGTGCTGGTGACGCTCGATTCCAACTTCCGCGGGCCCCATGGTCGCCGGCGTGAACGTGACGCAAGGACCCCATCATATCACCCAATAACCGGGCGCGACGCTACAATGTCAACCGTCATGGGAAATTCCGCCACACCCGCCGACCTCAAGCCGCTGCGCCAGCGTATCGACGAACTGGATGAGCGGATTGTCGAGTTGCTCAACGATCGCGCCCGGGTTGTCGTCGAGGTAGGCAAGCTCAAGCGGCATGATGAATCGCCCATTTACGCGCCTGATCGCGAGCAGGCGGTCCTCGACCGGGTGCGCCGGCTCAACCAGGGGCCCCTTCCCGATTCGGCCCTGGCGGCGGTCTGGCGGGAGTTGATGAGCGGCAGTTTCGCACTCGAGCGGCCGCTGCGCATCGGGTACCTCGGCCCGCCGGGGTCGTTTAGCCACCTGGCGGCGCGCCGCCAGTTCGGCGTCAGCGTCGGCTACGAGGACGTGGCGAGCATCCGCGACGTGTTTGCCGCCCTGACGCGAGACCACGTCGACTTGGGCTTGGCGCCGATCGAGAACTCGGCGCACGGCGGGATTGGCGAGACGCTCGACGCGTTCCTCGAATCCCCGGCGCGGGTCTGCGCCGAGGTGCTCGTCGCGGTGAGACACAACCTGCTGGCCAACTGCCCGCTCGACAAGATCACGCGTGTCTACTCGAAGCCGGAGGCGATGACGCAGTGTCGGGCGTGGCTGGACACCCATCTGCCCCAGGCCGAGCGCGTGGCGTCCGGTTCGACGTCGAAGGCTGCCGAGATCGTCGCGACTGAACCCGCCGCCGCCGCGGTCGCCAGCGAATTGGCGGCGGAGATCTACGGCGTTGACATCGTGCGGGCCAACATCGAGGACAACCCCGACAACGTCACCCGCTTCTTCGTGATCGCCCCGCAAAGCGCCCGGGCGACCGGTACGGACAAGACGGCGGTCATGTTCACCACCGCTCACGCCGCCGGCGCGCTGGCCAACGTGCTCGACGTGCTGCGCGAGCACGACCTGAATCTGACGCACATCGACAAGCGCCCGAGCAAGCGAGTCAACTGGGAATATTACTTTTTCGTCGAGTTCGAGGGCCACGAATCACAGGACAAGGTTGCGGACGCGATCGAGGCGGCGCGATCCCACTGCCTGCACCTTACTGTCCTTGGTTCCTTCCCCGCCGCTCGCGACGTTCTCTGATGTTTGATGCATCTTGTTCGGCGACGGAACCGGCCCGTTACCGTGTTCACGAATCCAACTTGAACAGCGCCGCCGCGTTGTTCCAGAAGATGTCTTCAACCTGCGAATCGGTCAGTTTCTCCGACCAGCAGGCGTACTTCATCGAGCGCAGGTTTTCGATGCCGATGAGCGTCGGCTCGATTTTGCCGATGCGCTGTCCCCACACGGGCGTGTCGCCGTAGAGCCAGATGAACGTGTCGGCGGCAGCGAGCGAGCGGCCGCGCATATGGCTTACCGGGAAATCCGCGCCCCACATCAGCCGCTTGTGTCCCATGATGCGAATGATCGCCTGGTGCGCCATCGGCTCGCAGTTGGCGCTGCAGTCGAAATACACGTTGTCCAGGTCCGTCAACTGCGGCAGACCTTCGAGGTTGTGCGATGGCTGAAACCCACGCGCCGAGTGCGCCAGGATCAGTTTCATGTCCGGATACGTCTTGCAGTAGTGGCGGATCCAGCGGATGTTGTTCTCGTCGGCGACACCGCGATCCTTGACCATGTGCAGCGTGACGCCCATGCCCAGTTTGTGAGCCAACTCAGCAAGCCATTCGGGGAAGTACAGCGGGATGTCGGCGTCAAAAGTATTCTCGATCGGTGCGCGGTTGTGATAGACCTTGAACCCGCTCGCGCCCAGCCGTTTGGCGTCCTGCTCCACCGCTTGCGGATTATCGCCCGGTTCGACGAACATGAAAAAACGCGTGTCGGCGGCCTTGGCGGCCTCATCGCTAGTGTATTGGTTGCCGAATCGAACGTCAGTGTTGGGCATCGAATATGCCAGGAACAGTGCCCCGATCCGGCGGCCGGGATAGATCGCGCCGATCGCCTCGGCAAACTGATCCCATCCAACGATTTCCGGTACGCCGTCGGCGCCCAACACACCGGTCATCATTGCCGCTGTCATGTATTTAGGGTGTGTGAAATGGCAGTGCGCGTCGAAAACCTTCTGCGGCAAAAAACCATTGATCTCGCGATCGAATATCTCATGGTCGGCCTCGGTGAGGATTGACTGGCTGGTGGTATTGGTCATCGCGGCTTCCTTCGTGCATGGTGGGCCGGTGTATTGTGGCGTCGGTATTGTAGTAAATCGCGAATCGGGCATCGGCCGCGTGGATTTTTTGTGACCGGCCCGGTGGCGGGTTAACATGAGTCATTCCATGACACCGACAGCCCTGATTATCCGCACGGCCGGCACGAACTGCGATCGCGAGTTGGCGCACGCGTTCGAGTTGGCCGGCTCGAAGGCGCAGACAGTCCATCTCAATCGCCTGATCGAGTCGCCCGCACTGATCGACGAGGCCGACCTGATCGGCTTTCCCGGTGGGTTCAGCTATGGCGATGACATCGCGGCAGGCCGTATTTTCGCTTACCGGTTGCGCCGGCACTTATATGATCGACTGCTCGCCGCCGCTGCGCGTGGCGTGCCCATGATCGGTATTTGCAACGGGTTTCAGGCGATGGTCAAGATGGGCTTGCTACCCGACCCGCGGTCCGGCGAGCAGGTCGCCACGCTGGCGGACAACACCTGCGGCCGATTCATCGATCGCTGGGTCAGGCTGCAATCGCCCCCGGAGTCCGTCTGTGTCTGGACGCGCCGATTGGGTGCTATTGAACTGCCGATTGCCCACGGTGAGGGCCGATTCGTTGCCGCCAATACCGACCTGCTGGCGCGCTGGAAATCGAGCGGGCAGATTGCGTTGCGGTATGCACATGGCGACAACCCCAACGGATCGATCGATGATATCGCCGGCGTGTGCGATCCGTCGGGGCTGATCCTGGGCCTGATGCCGCATCCCGAGCGGTTTACCCACCCGACGCATCACCCGCAATGGACCGGCCAGCACGCCGGTCAGATCGAACCGGCCGGCCTGCGCATGTTTCGCGCCGCGGTCGCCCATGTCAGCCAATCAATCACCCGGAGCCGTGCCGCACGGGCCTCGCAACCCACGACCGGGTGATTCGTATTTCGATGACATGCTGTTACAATCACCGATTCACCCTGATACGTCTTAGAACCAGCCACGGTGGGTGGCGGTGGCGCACTGTGAACAAGGCGGTCCGTGAACCTTCGGACCGTGACCCGTCGAGGCCCGTTCGTGTGAACGGCGCGGGTATGCAATATCAAAGGAATGTAAGCACATGGTCGATCGCAATCTGATTGCCACACTGGAAGTTGATGACAAAGAAGCCGAGTCGATGGTGGCCGAAGCACTGGGCCAGCAGGTCGCTGACGGCAACCTCGACAGCCTCGTCGCCGACAAGATCACCGATCTGCAGGCAGGTGCGATTCTCAAGGGCAAGATCGTCGGGCGCGTGGGCGATTCGTTTCTTGTTGAGATCGGGCTCAAGAGCGAGGGGTTGCTCCCCAAAAACGAGTTTGACGACCCGTCGGTCATCGAGGTCGGCACCACCATCGAGGTGTTGCTTGAGGACATCGAGGACCGGGACGGTGCGGTTCAGATCTCCAAGCGCAAAGCCGATCGCATCCGCAACTGGGAACGCATCATCGAGTCGAAGCAGGAAGAGGATGTGGTCGAGGGCAACGTGATGCGCAAGATCAAGGGCGGCCTGCTGGTTGACATTGGCGTGCCCGTGTTCCTGCCGGCGTCACAGGTCGATATTCGCCGGCCATCGGACATCGGCGTGTTCATCGGCAAGCCTATCCGTGCCCTGATCGTCAAGATCGACACCGAGCGGCGCAACATCGTCATCAGTCGGCGGCGGCTCATCGAGGATGAGCGGTCCGAGGCCCGCAAAAACCTGCTCGAGACCCTCACTGAAGGACAAACTGTCAAGGGCGTGGTCAAGAACCTCGCCGAGTTCGGCGCGTTCGTCGATCTGGGCGGCATCGACGGGTTGTTGCACATCACCGACATGAGTTGGGGCCGGATCAATCATCCGTCTGAGATGCTCAAGATTGATCAGGAGGTCGAGGTCAAGGTGCTCAAGATCGATTCGGAGAAGGAAAAAATAGCGCTGGGTCTCAAGCAGTGTGAAGACTCGCCTTGGCACGACATCGAGCAGAAATATCCGGTCAATACCCGTGTGACCGGTATCGTGACCAACATCATGTCGTACGGCGCGTTCGTCAAACTCGAAGACGGCATTGAGGGGCTGGTGCACATCTCCGAAATGAGTTGGACCAAGCGTATCAATCACCCCAGCGAGGTCGCCTCGATCGGGCAGGAGGTCGAGGTCGTCGTGCTCGACGTCAACCATAACAAGCAGGAAATCAGCCTCGGTATCAAGCAGACGGAGGTCAACCCGTGGGAACTGGTTGCCGAGAAATATCCGCCCGGCACGGTGGTCGAAGGCAAGGTGCGCAACCTGGCCAGTTACGGCGCGTTCGTCGAGATCGAGCCTGGCATCGATGGGCTGCTGCACGTATCCGATCTGAGTTGGACCAAGAAACTGACGCATCCCAACGAGGTGCTCAAGAAAGGCGAGGCCGTCAAGTGTGTCGTGCTCGAGGTCGATCAGACCAAGCAGCGGATCGCCCTGGGCCTCAAGCAAATGAGCCAGGACCCTTGGCACGAGGCCATCCCGTCGCAGTACCAGCCGGGCATGATCGTCGAGGGCAAGGTCACGAAAATCACCAACTTCGGCGTATTCGTCGAGCTGGAAGATGAACTTGAAGGGCTGCTGCATATTTCCGAGCTGGCCGACCACAAGGTCGAGAACCCGCAGGACATCGTGCAGGTCGACCAACAGCTTGAGGTCAAGATCCTGCGCGTTGACCTGAGCGATCGCAAGATCGGCTTGTCATTGAAGCGGGCCCAGTGGACGGCCGAATCGGGCGACGGCGAAGAGCACGACGTTAAAAAGGATCTCGGCGGCGGCATGGACCGCCACGGCGCACTGGGCACAGACAAAATCACCTTCGGGCCTGACGGCAACTAAGCGAGGCCACGAACTGTTTGCACCGTTGCATGGGTTTCTGCTGGCGCTGCGGTCAATCACAGCGCAAGCCGTGGTGGTATCCCCTATGCCTGGTGGTTGCGGATTATGACTGGAGGCGCGGGTATGGATGCTTGTTATCCGGTGCCTGGGCCGGGCGTCCCCAATACGATTATTTCGTCTTCGCCCATTGGTGGGTTGCTCCGCTCCACGTGCCGTCCGGCATCCCATGTTCCGGCATCGGGTTACATCAGGTTTTTTCAATATGGCCGCCAAATTCCAGATGCCATTTTGCGCATGGTTTACGGATTCGTTATGCGCCGCGTCGGGTGTGCCCTTCGCGTGATGTTCTAGGGCCGATCGTTGACATTGCTTGCATCCTGAAGGTTAGCCCTCGATGATGTCCGGGTGGACGTGGGAGGGGCGGGCGATCAAGAAGGGATAAACCATGAGCAACGTACCGATGACACGGCCGGACTTGCTGATCTCGACACAGCAGCATCCGTACGGCCACACGTCGAGCTATCTGGAGTTGGAGGACGGTTGCGTGTACCACTCGGCGTGGTGCATCAGCACGATTTCGCAAGACGGGGGCGAGACATGGTCGGATGAGTATCGACTCAACGACGCTGGGGGCGAGCAGATCAACTCGACGGCCAATGTATCGCTCAATTGCAGCAACGGCATCGGTCTGGTCGGCGAGAAGCGCATGGACCCGTCACAAGGCAACTTCAGGCCCGGCAAGCGGACGCCGCGTTACCCGGTGTTCTATCGCTCGGAGGACGGCGGCAAGACGTGGAGCGAGCCGATCCCCATGGTGGCTCCGCACTCGTTGTTCGGGTTCAACATGCTCATGGACGTGGCAATCCGCACCAGCAGCGGGCGCATCGTCGTACCGTTTTACGTGTCGATGGGCAAGAGCGGCACGGGCCCGGATGACAATCCGCTGCCCATCGCCGGCAAACTGGTACACAACCAGTTCGTTCACACGACAGGCCACTTCTTTGACCCGTCGTTTGCCGGCGCAATTGTATGCTACTCCGACGACGACGGCCGCACGTGGCAGACGAACAGCGACGGCATGTTATTTATCCTCAATGACTGGAACGCCAACTTCGCGTCGGTCAATGAGCCAACGGTCACGGAGGTGACGCCCGGCCGACTGCTGATGTTCTTCCGCACGGGGCTGGGCAGGCTGTTTCAATCCTGGTCGACTGACGACGGAGAGAGTTGGACACGGCCGCGGCCGACCTGCCTGGCGGCCTGCACCACGCCGGCGCAACTGCGCACCTTGCCCAACGGTCACCTGCTGTGCGTGTGGAACCAGACGAGCGAGCAGGAGGTTCAGCTTGGGTTGAATCGTACGCGCCTGTCGAGCGCGATCAGCCGTGATGGCGGGCGCGTCTGGGAGTTTTATCAGAACATCGAATCGCTCCACGAATCGACGCGTGTGCCCCCGGGGCCGATCCAGCCGGTGCGCCCGCAGCAGACGTATTTCCTCGACGCCCAGCCGCGTGACGCCTGGCCGGCCGAGCATATCCAGGACTTCGACCAGTGGGGTCGGTGGAGCTACCCGATGGTCGGCGTGGTGAAGGATCGGGTGCTCGTGTCATACAAGTACCTGGCGCCGCTACGGCCTCATGAGACGGAAGCAACCCTGATTCAAGAAGGGGGTCAACGGCTCAAGGTGCTGCCGATCAATTGGTTTTACGGCGGCAAACAGCCGGCGGACAACCCGTCGCTCAAGGCGGCCTACGAACCGGTCGCCAAGCCATAGGCGATAGGTGCGGTTGGCTGCCACCGCGTATCA
>CAUYYV010000157.1:0-7754 GCA_963577075.1 Phycisphaerae bacterium | reverse complement strand
CTTGATATTGATCACGCGCACGCCCTGTGCGCCCCGCCCGGTGATGCGCACGGTGCCGGCACTGATTCGCACGATCATGCCGCCCTGGCTGATCAGCACGAGGTCATCGTTACCGTTGGTCGCCAGCAAGCCGACGACATTTCCATTTCGTTTGGGGGTGGCGATATCACGCCGGCCCTTGCCGCCACGGCTCTGGGTCCGGGTCATGCCGTCCTCACGCCGCACGAGGTATTCACTCAGCGCACTGCGCTTGCCGTACCCGTTCGACGTCACCGTCACCAGGTGCCGATCGTCCTCGGCGGCAACACGCACGAGCCCGACCACGCGGTCGCCCGCCGCCAGATCGATACCCTTGACCCCACTGGCGGATCGCCCCATCGCACGCGCATCGTTTTCCTCGAATCGAATCGCCATGCCCGACTTCGTGCCCAAAAGCGCGTGGCCATCGCCGTCGGTCCACGTCACCCCGATCAATGAGTCACCCTCGCGCAGGGTCAACGCGATGATCCCACCGCGGTTCACGTTGCGATAGTCCTTCAAAGGCGTCCGTTTGACCAGGCCGCCCGCCGTCGCGAATAGCAGAAACGCCTCCTGGCGCTCGAAGTCCTCGATGGGCATGACCGCACAAACCCGCTCGTCCTTGCGCAACTCAAGGAGGTTGGCGATCGCCCGGCCCCGGCTGGTCCGCGATGCCTCGGGAATCTCGTATACCTTCTTCTTATAAACCCGCCCCATGTCGGTGAAGCAGAGCAGGTCGTCGTGCGTCGACGCAACGAACAGGCGTTCGGTAAAGTCCTCCTCCTTCATGTTCGCGCCGATGATGCCCCGGCCACCGCGACCCTGCGTGCGATATTTTTCGACCGGCAACCGCTTGACGTAGCCCGCGTGCGTGATGGTAACGACCACCTGCTCCACGGGCGTCAGCGCCGCGATGTCGAACGTCACCGCCTCGGTGTCTTCGATCTGGGTGCGACGTTTGTCACCGTATTTCGCTTTGAGCTGCGCCGTTTCCGCCTTGATGATGTCGAGTACCCTCTGCTCACCGGCCAGGATCGATTCGTACTCCTCAATCTGCCCGATCAGTTTGCCATACTCGCCGGTCAACTTCTCGATCTCAAGGCCGACGAGTTGAATCAGCTGCAATCTGCCGATCGCTTCGGCCTGCACCCGTGTCAGCCTTACGTCGTTTTCCGTTGACGTTTCGAGCAGCCGCTGCGGAATCTGCGCCGCATATGGGTGGTCCGACGGTATCCGGAAACCGCGTACCATCAGCTTGTCGATCGCCTCGTCGCGCGTTGTGCAACTGCGAATCATCTTGATCACATCATCGATGTCGCACACCGCGTAGATCAGCCCCTCGATCCGATGCGCCTCCTGCAACGCATGGCGCAGCCGGTACGCCGTGCGCCTGCGGATCACCTCGATGCGGTGCTCGATGTAAAGACGCAGCAGGTCCTTGAGACCCAGCGTCTGAGGCTGGCCCTTGACCAGCGTGATGTTGAGGATGCTAAACGTCGATTGCAGCGGTGTCATCTGGTAAAGCTGATTCTCGACCACGCCGGGGTCGGCACCCCTCTTCAACTCGATCACCACGCGCATCCCCGCGCGATTCGACGATTCATCGACGATGCCCGAGACATCGGAAAGCCGATCGTTCTTGCGCTGCTCAACGATCTTCTGAATAATGCCGTCGTTCTTGCTGACCTGGTAGGGGATCTCGGTGACGATGAGAACGTCCCTGCCGGACTTGGTCTGTTCCTGATGAATCTTGGCTCGCAGCGTAACCCGTCCCCGCCCCGTCGCGTACGCCTCGACCACGCCCTGGCGCCCGCAGATCGTTCCGCCGGTGGGGAAATCCGGTCCGGGCACGATCGCCATCAACTCGAGCAAGCCGATGTCCGGATCCGCCACCATGGCGATAATCGCGTCGCAGATTTCGCTCAAGTTGTGCGGTGGGATGCTGCACGCCATGCCCACCGCGATCCCCGTCGACCCGTTGACCAGCAGATTCGGAAATCGTGCGGGCAGCACCTTCGGCTCGTTGATCGTCTCGTCGAAGTTCGGCTGCCAATCGACGGTGTCGAGCCTGAGGTCGTCGAGCAACTCAATCGCGTGTGCGTGCAGCCGGGCCTCGGTGTAACGCATCGCCGCCGGCGGATCCGGATCAATCGACCCGAAGTTGCCCTGCTTGTCGATCAGCAGGCACCGTGTCTTCCACTGCTGGGCCATGTTCACCAGCGTCGGGTAGATCGCCTGATCGCCGTGTGGGTGGTACTTTTTCATCGTCTCACCGACGATGCCGGCGCATTTCGAGTGCTTCCTGCCGGGGGTCAGGTTCAGATCATTCATCGCGACGAGGATTCGCCGCTGGCTGGGCTTGAGCCCGTCACGCACGTCCGGCAGGGCACGATCGACGATCGTGCTCATCGCATAGGTCAGGTAGCTGTCAGCCAGCTCCTGCTCGATTGCCATATCCACCATCCGCCCGGCGCTGGGCTGATCCTGAGCGTCGTCCAGTATCACCTCGTCGGGATTATCCGGCGGCAGTTTGTTCATCGAAAGGCATTCCTTTGCATGAAAACCATCGCACCCTAAACCACCTAGTATATCCGAACGCCCACCGGCTCGCGAGCGCTCAAGCAGCATCAATCACCTTGGCGGGCATGCATAGGCGACACCTTCGTTCAACGACGGAGCACACTCTATCCCACGCGATTTTCCCCGCCTCTCTGCAATATTTCTACCCACCTGAGCGACCATGTTCATAGAAGATGCAGGCATCGGCGACGGACTGGTGAGCCATGCCGGACTGGCAAGCAACCGTGAACCGGCACTGGCCGACTCACGATGCCGACAACTACCGGGAAACGTCCCGGCCGCGATCAAGCGTCAACCGTGCGTGGCTGGCCGAACCGGCTCAGGCACCGGGCCACCGCCCGGGCGCTCGACCGGGGGCGGAGCCCATCCCGCTTAAAGCGGAACGCGCCGTACTTGCAGCCTGATATCATACTTGGCGTCATGGAAACCGGCATCATCGGCATCCCGTACATCGGCAAGACAACGCTGTTCAATGCGTTGACGGCGTTGGGCGTCGCCAGCGACGGTGGCGGGGGAAGGCCCAACGTCGGCGTGGCCCAGGTCCCCGATGCACGACTGGCGACGATCAACCAATACATGGAAACGAAAAAGATCATGCCGGCAACGATCCAGTTGGTCGACGTCGCGGGCCTTGTGGCCGGCGCCAGCAAGGGCGAGGGATTGGGCAACAAGTTTCTTTCACACGTGCGCAACGTCGATGCACTGTTGCACGTCGTGCGATGCTTCGACGATCCGGACGTGCCGCACGTGGCGGGAAGCGTAGATCCAGTGCGTGACATCGAACAGGTTGAAACGGAACTGATGCTGGCCGACCTTGAGCAGGTCGAGGCCATGGCCGACAAGGCGCGCCGCCAGGCGCGTACCGGCGATCGTGAGGCGAAGCTGCGAGTCGAGGTAATAGACGCGTGCATCGCGGCCCTGGGCGTGGGCAATACGATCGCGAGCCTGCTCGGCGAAGGCGGCGCTCTGCACAGCCAGGAGTCACAAAACGTCATCAGGAACATCGCCCTGTTGACCGCCAAACCAATGCTCTACGTCGCCAATGTCGGGGAAGACGACCACGAAGGACACAGCGAGCACGCTCGCCACATGGCCCAATACGTCCGCGACCGGGGCGGGGCGGTGGTTTGTATCTGCGCCAAGCTGGCGGCTGAGTTGGTCGAGTTGGACGAGGCCGATCGGACCGAGATGCTCGAAGGCCTGGGACTGACCGAGCCGGCGCTGAACGTGCTGGCGCGTGCGACATACCAGTTGCTCGGCCTGCACAGTTTCTTCACCGCCGGGCCCAAGGAGATTCGTGCCTGGACCGTGCCGAGCGGCGCCCACGCACCCGACGCGGCGGGGGTGATTCACAGCGACCTGCAGCGTGGGTTTATCCGAGCCGAGGTGTATACCGTCGCCGATCTCGAGCAGCATCACAGCGAAGCCGCCATCCGCGCCGCCGGCAAACTGCGCACCGAGGGCAAGGGCTACGTCATCCAGGACGGTGACGTGTGTCATATTCTTTTTAACGTGTAACACCTGTTTGGCGAAAATTCACCGATGACAATCCATGGGCTTTGCGGGGATTTGCGACTTACTCGTTAAAGTCTTCGACCGGCGGGCAGGTGCAGACCAAGTGGCGGTCGCCGTGGGGATTGTCGATGCGTGCAACGGGCGGCCAGTACTTGTACTCGCGCAGCCAGGGCAACGGATACGCCGCCTGCTCGCGCGTGTAGGGGCGTGACCACAGGCTGGCGCTGACCGCCTCGGCCGTGTGCGGTGCGTTTTTTAACGGGTTGTCATGCAGATCGCTGCGTGCCTGCTCAATGGCGCGGATCTCGGCGCGAATTGCGAGCATCACGTCACAGAACCGATCCAGTTCGGCCTTCGATTCACTTTCCGTCGGCTCGATCATGAGTGTGCCGGCAACGGGCCAGCTCATCGTCGGGGCGTGGAAGCCAAAATCCATCAGCCGCTTGGCGATGTCCTCGACCTCGACGGCCGCGCTGACGTTGAAATGCCGACAATCAAGCACGAACTCGTGCGCAACGCGGCCGTGTCGGCCGGTGTAGAGCACGGCGTAGTCATCGCCGAGCCGTTTGGCCATGTAGTTGGCGTTGACGATCGCGATCTTCGTCGCCCGGGTCAGCCCGGCGGCGCCCATCAGGGCGATGTACGCCCACGAGATGGGCAGGATAGACGGAGAGCCGTAGGCCGCTGCGGAAACGGGGCCGGTTGAAGATTTTTGATTTTCACTGGGCGCCAGCGGATCTCCCGGCAAAAAAACGCGCAGATGCTCGGCCACGGCGATCGGGCCCATGCCCGGGCCGCCGCCGCCGTGGGGGATGCAAAACGTCTTGTGCAGGTTCACGTGGCAGACGTCGGCACCGATCTCGCCGGGCCGGCACAACCCGACCATTGCGTTGAGGTTGGCGCCGTCCATGTACACCTGTCCGCCATGCTCATGAACGATCTTGCAGATATCGAGCACCGCCTCCTCGAACACGCCGTGCGTCGAGGGATACGTGATCATCAGCGCGCCGAGCCGGTCGCGATGCTGGTCAACTTTACGGCGCAAATCATCGACTTCAATATCGCCCCGCGCATCGCAGTTGACGACAACGACGTCGAACCCGGCGATCACCGCACTGGCCGGATTCGTGCCGTGCGCAGAGACGGGGATGAGGCAGACGCGCCGGCCCGGATCGCCCCGGCTTTCATGATAAGCGCGGATCGCCAGAAGCCCCGCGTATTCGCCCTGCGACCCGGCGTTGGGCTGAAGTGAGACGGCGGGCAGCCCGGTGATCTCGGCCAGCCAGCTTGCCAGATTCGCAAACAACCCGGCGTAACCGGCGGCCTGATCGGCCGGCGCGTACGGGTGCAGTTTCGCGAAACCCGGCCACGTTACGGCCAACATCAGCGACGTGGCGTTGAGCTTCATCGTGCAAGATCCCAGCGGGATCATCGACTGTGCCAACGAAATGTCACGCGATTGCAAACGGAAGATGTAACGCAACAGCTCATGCTCACTGTGATAGCTGTGAAAGACCGGATGAGCGAGATACTCACTGGAGCGAAGCTTGTTGTCCGGAATTGCAATGTGCAAATCGACAGGATCGATTGCGTATCCCTGGCCTCCAAATACCTTAATGATTGCGTCCAGGTCAGCGCGTGTGGTTGTTTCATCCAGTGAGATGCCAAGCGTATTCGCATCGACACACCGCAGGTTGTAACCGACCCGCCTTGCAGCCCTGCAAATCTCATCGGCGTCATTCACTTTGACGGTAAACGTATCGAAAAAATTACGTTCGCCGACCTCGAAGCCGAGCATTTTCAGGTGATGCCAAAGGATCGAAGCGAACAGGCACACGCGCCTGGCAATACGCTTGAGTCCCTTCGGCCCGTGGTAAACGGCGTACATCGACGCCATGATCGCCAGCAGGACCTGGGCAGTGCAGATGTTGCTCGTGGCTTTGTCGCGCTTGATATGCTGCTCGCGCGTCTGGACGGCAAGACGATAGGCGGGCTTGCCGCGTGCGTCTTTCGAGACACCGACGATGCGCCCTGGCATCTTGCGTGCGTATTGCTCGCGCGTACTCATAAACGCGGCGTGCGGCCCTCCGAAGCCCATCGGCACACCTAACCGCTGTGCCGAACCGATCGCGATATCAGCGCCCCATTCCCCTGGCGGCCTGATCATCGTCAGCGCCAGCAGGTCCGTCGCCGCAACGACCAATGCACCGGCCGCATGAGCGCGTTCGACCAGTGCGCTGTAATCCACAATCGATCCGTAAGTGTTCGGGTACTGCACGAGCAACCCACAGAAGTCTACCGACTCCCACCCGTGGGCCTCCTTGCCACGTTCAAAGTTCAAATCACCTGCGCTACCGACGACAAGTTCGATCCCCATCGACCGCGCCCGCGTCCGGCAGACGTTGATCGTCTGCGGATGACAATCGTCGGCAAGAAAAAAACCCGCCCCACGAACAGCACCCCTTGCCCCCCGGCCCTTGACGCGTACACACATGGCCATCGCCTCGGCGGCCGCCGTCGCCTCATCGAGCAGCGACGCGTTGGCCAGCGGCAGTGCGGTCAGGTCGGCCACCATCGTCTGAAAGTTGAGCAGGGCCTCAAGCCGACCCTGCGAAATCTCGGCCTGATACGGCGTGTACTGCGTGTACCACCCGGGGTTTTCCAGGATGTTGCGCTGGACCACCGGCGGTGTGATCGTGTCGTAATAGCCTTGGCCGATGCAGGAGCGATACACCTTGTTCTTCGCCGCGATTTCGGCCAGCGCGGCAACCAACTCCGACTCGCCCTGCGTCGTGTCGGACAGGTACTCGAGTTGCAACGGTCTTTTGCTTCGGATCGCCGCCGGCACCACCTGGTCGATCAACTCGTCCACGGAACCGATACCGAGCACCGCCAACATCTGCCCGATATCGTCTTCACCGGACCCGAGGTGGCGACGCGCAAACGTATCGAGCGCACCGAGCATCGCGGCGCCAGTCGGCGGCGCAGCCGATTGGGCGTCTGTCGTCGTCGATCCAGCCATAGCGACTTGCAATACTATCCCGATCAGACCGCGCGTGCTAACGTGTTGTCATGGGCACCAACGCCGAACTGAGCGCGATCTTCGGACGCACGGCCCAGTTGCTTGAGCTGTTGGAGGCCAACCGGTTTCGTGTGATCGCTTTTCAGCGTGGAGCGCGCACCCTCGAGGGCATGACTGACGACGTCGCCGCGTTGGTTGATCCGGACGAGCCCAAGAAGATCTCGCCCTTGACCGCGATCGACGGGATCGGCAAGGGACTGGCCGAGAAGATCGTCGAGTTTGTGACCACCGGCCGCATCGCCGAGTACGAGCAACTTCTCGAGCAGCTTCCCGACGGGCTGATGGCCCTGCTGGACATCCCCGGACTGGGCCCCAAGACCATCGCGCTGATGTGGCACCAGGCGGACATCGAAAGCCTCGACGACCTCAAGGCGAAGCTCGGCGGCGATGAATTGGCGAACCTGCCCGGGCTGGGCAAAAAAACACTGGACAACCTGCGCAAGAGCATCGCGTTTGCCGAATCCGCCGGCGGGCGCGTGCACCTGGCCACGGCCACGGCGCTGGCGCGTTGGTTTATTGAAAAGCTCGGCCCGCTGCGGCAGGTCAAGCAGTTCGAACA
>CAUYYV010000156.1:0-7760 GCA_963577075.1 Phycisphaerae bacterium | reverse complement strand
CTAAAGTTGGCCAACGATGTTTCGACTCAGCGCCGGGCGGAGCCTGTTCTTTTAAGCCGAGCAGGCACAGGTGCCCCGATTCGTGCGACCCGAAGCGTGAGACCTCGACGTCGTAGTGCAGCAGATACGGGTGCTGTGATACCTCGTTGTCACGGCCGGTGAAATACCGTGACTGGTGTTCGAACGCGGGCCCCCAGTTCAGCGACACGCCGACCTTCAGGTCCTCGCCGATGCACTGGCGGATCATGTCGATCGGACCGACGCCCTGCGTCGGTGAAAGATAGTGGTTGCAGCCGGCGGCGTGGAGGTGGTGGTCGCCGCTGTAATAGCCGAATTCCACAGGGTCGATCCAGCGTTCGAGGTGAAATGTTTCCGTTTGCGGCGCATCGCCGACGGTCATCAGGCGCCGACTGGGCAGGTATTCAGGTCCGCGACCCAGTTCGACGTTGTATCGACCCGGTGGCAGTCGCACTTTTTCGCCGTCGGCCCGGTAGATCTGGGGGTGGAAATGAAGGTCTGGAGCGCGACGCTTGGCCGGCAGCGGATAAAACCGCTGGGATCTGTCGTGAATATAAAATCGTGCCGTGGTCGGCGAGCCGTTGTGATCGTGTACGCGAAACGTCACCTCGGTGGCGGGGCGGCAATCGAACGCCAGTGTCAGGTCGTTACTCGAGCCGATCCGCTGCGTGTCCAACTCGATATGAAACATCAGCGATGCGGTACGCTGACCGGCATCGCGGCTATAGAGCTGGATCACGCGATACTGCAGTTCGATGCCCGTCAGTTTTGGATTCAGGGGATAGCTCTGCCGCGTAGAGACGCCCAGCCATCGGTCGGCGACCTGATCGGGCGGCGCATTTGCCATCGCTTCGGCCTGCGGGCTGGTCACTTCGAGTTGTGCGGTGATTGCAGCGCGGTTTCGCACTTTGATCAGAAAAGGTCGCCACCCGTTTTCCACGAGTTCCAATTTCGCCAGCCCGGGTGCGGCGGTTACACGCCCATCGGGAGAAAAATCGACGCTGGCAAGGCAATATGGGTCGAGTGCCTGTTGGATGAGCTGCCGACTCTTGTCCTCGTCGTCTTCCTGCACCGCCCGGTCAAGCAAGGCTTGTGTCTGCATCGCAAACGGCGCACCGAGCGCGATCATCATTTGTCGGAGCCGATCAACGTGTGCCAGCAATGGCTTCAATTGCGCGGTAGCGACGAACGAGATCCCTGTCGGTGACACCGCCTCAGCGGCACTGATTCGGTTGCCACCGTTCGCATCGTCCGTCTCGTCGCCGCAGCCGAGGAGTGTGGCCGCAGTCAAAAGTGCGATCACCAACAGAATTGCACCGGCGCGACATCCTGTCGCCTGCGCCCAGTCTGTCGGAAACTTCAGCATGCACATATGATTGCCTAAACGCGCCGGACACGCTACTTGTCTACGCCCTACTGCGTGTCGTGCTGATCCTCAGGAGCGAATTGATCGTCTGCGCTGTTGGAGGTGGCCAGTGAGGGATCAAGCCCTACGGTCCTGCGCCGGTGTTGATTGGCCGCGGCAGTCGCCATTGCCCGTCCGGTTAATTGTTGCGCCAGCAAGTAGGCAAGCAGAATGATGACGACATGGATGCACACGCCGAAGGCGCGCGGCACGATCAGCGGTGTGCCGAACGACTTGAACAACGCCTCGGCAACGCAGAACGATCCCAACGGTTGCCGGCTGAATAAATCGTGGTGAGATATTTCGCCGTGCATGATGCGCTCGGTACCGCGTGCCAGGAATCCCCCGTCGCACAGGTCGATGTCGTAGCACCATGCTCCCCAAGCGGTCGCCAGCACGACACCGCACGCCACGTTGCCGCCGAACCGTTTCAACGTGGTCCTCCCGGAGCGCGGCGCCGCAGCGTCAGAATGCCGAACTTGTCCGGATGCTCAAACGGGGGTGCATTGGCCAGGTGAACGGGCGCGTAGTGCTCGTCAAACCAGCGCTTCAGGTGCAGTCCATAGTCGCGACCGAAGAACTGCGCGCCATACGGCGAATCATCGTTGTGTACCAGCACGATCCAGTCGGGAGGCGAACGCCGAAACGAATCGAGCATTCGGGCCTCGCCGTACATCCGCATCATCATCGGCGAATATTGGGTGTAGGGTGTCGGCGAAACCATGCGAAGCAGATAGTTGATCATGATCCCGTCCGGCAACGTGACCAGCGTATCGCCCGGTGCGGCGCGTTGTTTCAGAAAATCGAGCGTCTGATTGACAAACAGGCCGCGAATATCCGCGCGAAAGGCATCGGGGCCGTTTGTCCCAACGAAATGATCCTTCTTCTCAAAGTGCCGGTTTGAGACCCCGATATGCACGGAAATGGTGACCAGCCATGCGGCCAGCACCGCGGCGCGCAGGATCATCGCCTGTCCACCCAAGGCGGCAAGCGCGCGGGGGATCCATGTCCAGAGCGCCGCGACAATCATCAGTGTCGCTGGCATCGCCAGCGTAAAACCGTAATGGTAGATACGCGTGTTGAGGATCATTTTCGCCAGCAGGCCCATCGCCAGGACCGCCATCGCGAGTTTTAGCGTCGCGGCGGCCGCGTGATCGCGCTCGCATCGCCGCGCCATTACAGGCCACGCCGCCATGACCGCGATGAGCAGTAACCACAGCGGCCAGGGGGTGGCAAGGAATTCCCAGTTGATCACGGGATGCGCGAACGAGAGATATGCCATCAACGCCGTGATGGCGACAAAGACCGTGCCCGTCATGATCCATGCTGCCCTGTTTCTTCGCCGACAGAACATCGCGAGTACGGCCGGCGGTGCGAACAACAATAGTTGCCAGCCGGCACAGATCAGGATTCGCCCGATCCGCGCCGCCGGGTTGTCCGTGCCCATGCCTTCTGTGTAAAAGGGAAAATCAGTGTTTTGCGCGTTTAAGACGTATGGCCACGACCCCATTGTTGAATTGATGGCATCGCTTGCCGGCATTGCCGTCGCGAGCAACAGCACGCTGACGATGACGGGTGCAATCGCCAAGCCTGCCCATACGCCGGCGGCGCGCATCGCAGCGCCGAGCGTCGGTTGGTCAAGCCGCCACATCGCCGCCATCGCCACGGCAGACGATGCCGTAACCGCGACAAATATCTCTGCCTTCGTCAGAAACACCAGGCCCAGCACGAACCCGGATCCGCCCAACCAGATCAATCGGCGTCCCTCGGCATAGCGGAACAGCAGGTATAAAGCCAACAGCGACAGCGCAAGGCCGTGCGTGTTCTCGTGTGCGTACGGGCACAACCAGTTGTAGTTGCCAATGAAGGTTAATTGCGAGAAAGCAAGCAGACCCAGAAACGTCAGGCACGCCAGTGTCGCCGCGCCGCGCCCGGCGATGTGCAAGAAGATGCGATACAGAAGCCAGAGCACCCCGGCGAGGATCAGGCCGTTGAGCACCACCAATGAGTGCAGGCTCACCCCGAAACAGAAAAACCAAAGCGCAACGGCGTAATGCGACAACGGCCCGTTAAATGCAATGACGTCGCGGTAGAGCACCTGCCCTTCGGCCAACCGCCATGGCACGTACAGTTCTCTGCCGAAATCGATGAGCACATCCGGCCAGGCACCCCAACTCCACCACAACCCCGCCACGCCTGCCGCGGCAATCAGCACCGGCCCGGCCAGGCGTGCAAGTTTTAGGCGTTGATCTTCGCGCTCACCCGACACACGTTACCTCTCGCCCCGCGGCGGATCAGTTAGGAGCGTCATGTTCTGCCGTCGATACAATAACCAGTTTGCCCCCGACAGATCGGCCGACGGCCACGTGTTGACCCGGTAGTAATGCGCTTCCACGCCCAGCGGCTGGAACGTGATGATAAACGGCTCCTCGTCGGCCGCCGGGTTCGGCTCGGACGAGGCAATCATCCACTCGGGGACCTGAGAAACGTCGGCCGGTGCGAAAAGCTTATCCTTATCCTCGAGCGGCCCGGCGTCGGCCGGGGCATCGGGGTGACGGACGTACAGCAGCGCCTTGCCGGCGGGCAGAAACCGCTGGTAATACCACAGCAACATACCCTTGCGAAACCCGTGGTCGCTGGTCACGACGACGGTCGGGCCCGGGGTGCGGTCGGCCATGTAGTGCACCGCCTGCCGGTAGCCGCCGCGGCCGTAACGGACCAGTTTCGACACCTGTACGCCGTTGCCGGCGAGAAACAACAGAATCACCACGATGACACACGCGTACGCCCCTTGCCCCCGGCGCGCCAGAGTTACCAGCCAGCACGCGATCACGATCAGGCCGAAGGTGATGCTGATCATAAAATAGCGGAGATAAAGCACGGGTGGTTGTGTGATAATCAGTACGAAAAGCGGGGACATCACGATCGTGATGACATAAAAGATCCACCGTTTTTGGGGTTGTCCCGCCGAGGCGGCGATCGCCCAGATCGTCGCGACGAGCATGATGATCGCCACCGTCGTCGCGAACGGCCCCGATGCGGGACCGCCTGCCGCGAATGACAATGTCTTTACGATGACATCCATCAGCACGTATCCGGGCGCACCGCCGATTATTACATGACGGATGAAGATCCAATGGAACCAGACGAGAAACGCGGTCGGGACGGCGTAGAATTGTGCCAGTCCCCACGCGACGCTTCGCACGCGGTCGGCCGTTCGCGACAGACAAACCAGTGTCCACAACCCCAAGCCCGCGAGTACGTGCAGATAAGTCAGATGGGCCGCGACGCCCATGCAGATGCACAGCCACAGCAACACAAGCTTCCACCAGCGTGGGCGTTCCAGCAGGTGCTGTGCGATCAGAAACGTTGCGAGCGACAAGACGAGCAATATCGAATACGCCCGGGCTTCAGACGAGAAATGAATCAGCGGATAGGATCCGCCGGTGAGGATCCCCGCGACGATCGCCTCGAGCCGGCCGACGCGACCGGCGATCTGCATCGCCAACATCACCACGCCCACGCCGCAAACCAGCGGGACGATCCGGTAGACAAACGACTCGTCACGATCGCCGATCAAAAAATACATCAACTCCGTCAGCGGCCCGGCGTTGGAGGTGATTCCGGCATCAAACTTCGTCAGGATCTCGACCGGTGAGTCAAGCCGAATCGTCAGGTACAGCGTCCATACCTCGTCAAGCCACAGTTCGCTGAAGCAGCCGGGCAACCGAACGGCGGTGGCGAGCAACCCGATCACGATGGCAGTCCCCACCCACGCGCTGCCCACGTGGCGGCGTGGGGCTGGCGTACCATGCGACTCGTTGGCCGTGTGGGAGACTTGGTGCGATCGCATCGTCATGGTTGCGCTTATTCGTTGGCCGTGGTCGGCGCGTGCCTGATCGAGCTGGTTGTTCACGGGCGCCGTTGTACGTTCACGATCATCGGTGCCGGGTAACTGCACTTTCGCCCCGTATTCCGGGCACTTTCGCCTTCCCGCCGCCCATGTTCCTTGAAAATCATATCCACATTTGGCGCCTGAATATGATCGGCCGCTTGCGGCGGCGATGTCGAGCGTTCAACCTTGGAGGATGGGCGGCTGGCCCCTTGGCCCATGCAGAGGTCGAAAAGTTGGCACTTTGACACTTCTTGGCGGCGGTCATTGACTTTAGCCAATAGCCCTTGAGGCCGGAATCGGCTAACATGGAGGGCGCTTAGAAGATGACCGGGAGTATCCCGGCAGGCAGCATGGAAAAATGCCCAAAACTGGCAGCCAGCAGTTCCTGAAAATCAAGAAGTCATGATCCTCGGGGCGTAGCTCAGCTTGGTAGAGCGCTTCGTTCGGGACGAAGAGGCCGCAGGTTCAAATCCTGTCGCCCCGATTCGACATAAGTTAGGCTGAAAGCGGATGTTCCGCTTACCTGTCAACGCGACGGCGCGGCCGTAACCGAGAACCTGAAACGTATCACCTGATACGTTTCCGAACTTCGGAGGCCTCGCTGTGACAAAAGACAAGCCCCTTCAAGCGCCAAAGTACCGGAAGCAGAAATCCCAAAACGGGTCGGACCGCGCATTCATAGAGTTGAACGGCGTCCGCCATTATATCGGTCGCTACGGCTCTCGGGAGGGCAGGCAGGCGTATCACCGGCTCATCGCAGAGTGGGAGGCGAACGGACGGCAGATGCCCGTTGCGCCGGACGAGATCACGATCATCGAACTTTCCGCCCGGTACTGGCGACATGCCCAAGGGTATTACGTCAATTCGGACGGATCGCCCACGTCGACCCAAAGTCGCATTCGGGTGGCACTCAGGCCGCTCAAGGCGATTTACGGTCCAATGCCCGCAGCCGAGTTCGGGCCTGCTGCGCTGCGAACCACCCGAGAGTCGTGGGTCAAGGCGGGTCTATCGCGGAAGACGATCAACGATTACACGACCGAACTCAAGCACATGTTCAAGTGGGCCGCATCGCACGAGTTAATTGCCGGTACGGTCCACCACACTCTGTCAACGGTTGAGGGATTGCGTAAGGGTCGGTCGAACGCGCGTGATACCGAGCGGGTCACGCCCGTGCCCATACCGTACGTCGAAGCCATCGACCCGCATGTCTCGCGGCAGGTCTGGGCGATGGTTCAACTTCAACTGTTCACCAGCGCACGCAGCGGCGAGATCGTGCTGATGCGGGCGATCGACCTTGACACCACCGGGCGGGTCTGGACCTACAGGCCGCAGGACCACAAGAACAGTTGGCGTGGTTGCGAGCGAACGATCTTCATCGGGCCTCGAGGACAGGCGGTCGTCAAGCCGTTCTTGGCCGGTCGCGCTGTTGACGACTTCCTGTTGAGCCCTCTTGAAGCCGAGCGTGAGCGCCACGCCGTTGCGTCTACTCACCGTCATCAGCCCGTCCAATCGTCAAGAACGGATCGGACGGTCGGCGACCACTACACCACCGACTCGTACAGGCGATCCATCGAGAGGGCCTGCCGGGTCGCGGGCGTTCCGAGGTGGACGCCGCACCAGCTGCGCCACACCGCTGCCACGGATATCCGCAAGGAGTTCGGCCTCGAAGCCGCCCAGATCATGCTCGGCCACGCCCGAGCGGATGTGACTCAGATATACGCCGAGACCAACGCGGCGAAGGCTGTCGAGATCGCGGCGAAGATCGGGTAGAAGTCATACGATGTTGTGTATGGGTTTCCGGTTCGCGACCGGAGAAACGGCCCGGCTGGCGGCAGGTTGACCATCCCCTGTCGTCAGTCGTGTCGGCCCCGGGATGGTCGTTATGGCAAAAAAATCAGCGGCAATCGCTAAACGCACGGCAAAGTCCGCAACGGGCACCGATCGTATACGGGAAATGGTGGATAGCTTGAATCGCGTGTCGGTCGCGTGGGATGCGCACGGGCGGTCGCTTAAAGACTGGAACACGGGCGGAAGACCGCAAACGGGTCACCTCACGGTGGCAAATGAACGATCCGGTAAGGTACTGGTATCAGTGATCCTCGCTGCGAGGTCGATCGCGGAAGGCATTCGCGATAATCTCGGCTCCTTTTATGCGAATCCCACACGCAAAGAACGTGAACTATTGACGCTCTTGGACGATTCGTATCACCGCATGTTTGCTCGTAGCAACACGACCATGCGGGTCCCGTCAGACCGTTATCTGTACGACAGACTGCAGGCGATGATTGACGACCTGAGATGTGCAACCGATGACAATGCGGTCTCTGACAAAGGCCAGTTAACGGTGACTGAGGCAGCCAAACGATTGCAGGCAAACATGTCTCATCTCAATCTCACCCTCCAACAAGCCATGGCCAGAGTATCGCACGCCAAGAGCGATAA
>CAUYYV010000155.1:0-7777 GCA_963577075.1 Phycisphaerae bacterium | reverse complement strand
TTGCGTAGCCGACCCAGGTTTGTCTTGCCTCATCAAGATCAAATAGTTGCGCCATCGGATGTAAGTATATCTGCGTGAGATGCGTTCGCCTGCGGGTCGCAGTTGAAGATCTCGTCGTTTTCGCCGCCTCGACTAAACCGGTAACATCGTCGTCATGCCTGGAAAAAAAGGCGGCAAAGATCTCACGCCCGCGATGCGGCAATTCGTCCGGTTCAAGAAGCAATATCCGAACTGCGTGCTGTTTTTTCGCATGGGCGATTTCTACGAGATGTTTTACGACGACGCGAAGTTGGCGCACAAGGTGCTGGGAATCACGCTGACGCAGCGGACGGAGGGCGTGCCCATGGCGGGCGTGCCTTACCACGCGGTGGAAAATTATCTTCGCCGCATGATTCTGGCCGGTTACCGCGTGGCTGTCTGCGATCAGGTCGAAGACCCGAAGCAGGCCAAGGGCGTGGTTGACCGCGACGTGACACGCGTCGTCACACCCGGCACGTTGACCGACGAAGTGCTGCTGGAAGAGGCCAGCGAAAACCCGCTGGCCGCGGTGATGTTTCACGATGACAGCTCGGCGTCGCTGGCGTGGGCGGAACTGAGCACCGGGGCGTTTGCGGTCGCGACGTTGGGCGGACAAGAGCTGAGCGACGAACTGGGGCGCATCGCGCCGCGCGAGCTGTTGTACGTCGAGACAGCCAACGGCGAGACGCCCCGGCGGGTGCAGAGACTGATCGATGCTGTCCGCTGCGCCTCGACGCCACGCCCGGCGTGGCAGTTTCGCCAGGGCGAGGCGATCGAGACTTTGCAGCGGCAGTTTCAAGTCAAGACGCTAGAAGGGTTTGGGTTCGGCAACGACGATGCTTCGCTGGGTCCGGCGTCGGCCGTCGTACACTACCTGCTCGAAACACAGTGCAGCCAGGGCCGGGGGCCAAGGGCCGAGGGCCGGGACATGGGTGATGATGCCCTTGCCCGTCGCATTGCGCACCTTCGGCCGCCACGCCGATTCGATCGTCGCAACTACCTGATCATCGACCAGGTCTCCCTGCACAGCCTCGAAGTCGAACGCACGATCCGCACGGGCGAAACGCGTGGCAGCGTGCTGGGTGTGCTGTCGGACTGCCGCACGGCGATGGGCAAGCGGATGTTGCGTCATTGGCTGTGTTACCCGCTGTGTCATCGCGAGCCGATCGAGCGTCGCCAACGCGTGGTTGCGGCCCTGGTCGAGGATGCAACTTTTCTTGATGCGCTGCGCGGGGCGTTGGACGATGTGCAGGACGTCGCGCGGATCATTGCCCGCATCGGTGTCGGCCGGGCCACGCCCCGCGATCTGGTCGCCCTGGGTACCAGCGCGATGCAGGTCGGCGTGCTGACGCAGTTGCTGGCCGACCGCCCCTCGGTGCAGTCCCACCACGAACAACTCGACCGCGTCGCCGCGCCGCTGACCGAGTTGGCCGAGGCGATCGCCGCCGCCTGCGTCGAAGCCCCACCCGGGCACCTGCGCGACGGCGGGCTGATCCGCGACGGGTACGACACACCGCTCGACGAATGCCGAGCCCTGCAGCGCGACAGCAACGCCTGGCTGGCTGGCTATCAGAAACAGTTGATCGAGCAGACGGGCATCGCCAATGTGAAAGTCGGATACAACAAGGTGTTCGGATTTTACATCGAGTTGACCGCTGCAAATCGTGACCGTGCTCCGGCCCAATGGACCCGCAAGCAGACGCTCAAGAACGCCGAGCGGTTCATCACGCCGCAGCTCAAGGAATACGAGGGCAAGGTGCTCAGCGCCGACCAGCGTGCCGTGGCACGCGAGCAGGCATTGTTTGCCCGCTTGTGCGACAAGGCGCAGGACTATCTGGTTCACCTGCACGAGTTTGGTGAGGCTGTCGGCGAAGTGGACGTGCTGGCGTGCTTCGCGCGGCGGGCGGTGCGCCACCGCTACGTGCGGCCGCGGATCGTCGAGCAGCCGGTGCTGAACATCCGGGGCGGTCGCCACCCTGTACTCGACGAGTTGCTCGCGGATCGTTTTGTGCCCAATGACATGAGGCTTGGGGGGGGAGAAGGTGACAACGCAAGCCTCGAGGGTAAGGCCTCGAGTCTTGCCCTCATCACGGGCCCGAACATGGCCGGCAAGAGCACATACATCCGCCAGGCGGCATTGATCACGCTGCTGGCGCACACGGGCGGGTTCGTGCCCGCCGACGAGGCGACGGTGGGGCTGTGCGATCGTATCTTCACGCGCATTGGAGCCAGCGACGAGTTGCACACGGGCCAGTCGACGTTCATGATCGAAATGACCGAGACGGCCAACATCTGCCACCACGCGACGCCGTCGAGCTTGATCGTCCTCGACGAGATCGGCCGTGGCACGAGCACGCTCGACGGGCTGTCGCTGGCGTGGGCGATCGCCGAGCACCTGGTGGCGCAGAAGTGCCGTACGCTGTTCGCCACGCATTACCACGAGCTGACGGCACTGGCCCAGCGGTATGACAACGTGACCAATCTCACCGTCACGGTGCGCGAATGGCAGGACCAGATCGTGTTTATCTACCGGATTGTGCCGGGCGCGACGGATCGCAGCTACGGCATCCACGTCGCCAAGATCGCCGGCCTGCCCGCGACCGTGGTCGACCGCGCCAACGAGTTGCTGGCACAATTGGAGGTCAGCCACAATGCGGCAAACGGTCGCCCTGGGCCAGCGTCACCGGCCGACGGTCAGTTGTCGCTGTTCACCGAGTACGTCGAGCATCCGGCCATCGCCGAGCTTCGCGAGTTGGACCTGACCTCCCTGACACCGCTCGGCGCTTTCGACGCGCTTCGCCGGATTCGCCGGTCGCTGGATGAGTCGTCAGACTAAACGGCCTTGCCGACTCGGCACCGGCACTGATTACGGGGCACCAGCCCATTTTTACGGCGGTGGGGGTATGTCATCAGTGGGGATTTGCGTGATTTTGGACCGGTCCCCGGTCCATGGGGGATGCCACGGGTGTTCGTGCAGAGATGGGCACGCGTTGGGGCTTTCCAAGTTGTTGGCAGTGCTTACAATAGAGCGATGAGTCAGGCTCGGACAACCTCGCACACCGATTGCAGTCTGATCCTCGATGTGGCTGTTCACGACGGCCCGGTAGCGATCGCACCGCTGGATTGGCCCGGGGACTGCGGCGGCGAGGCGTGCTTCCTGGGCAGAACGAGGTGCCAGACGCATCGGCAGTTCGGAGATCTGCTGAGACTTGAATATGAAGTGTACGAGCCAATGGCACAGCCGTTGATGCGCCAGATGGCCGAGCAGGCGGCCCGGCAATTCGGTTGCCGCTCGGTACGCCTGGTGCATGCCCATGGACCCGTGGCGCCGAGTGAGGCCAGCGTGGTCATCCAGGTCGCGACCCCACACCGTGGCGAGGCGTTTGCAGCCTGCCGATACCTGATCGATCGGCTCAAGCGCGAGCTTCCGGTCTGGAAGCGAGAGATATGGGAGCGCGGTCAGACATTTGCCGAAGGTTGCTGCGCCCACAGCCACAGCGGATCGGATGCGGGCAAAGAGAAGTCCGATGGGTAACACGACCGCCTGGCGTCTGATTCAGGGCTGCTACTGGCTGGCCCTTGGCGCGTGGTTTGGGGCGCTGGTGATGCTGGCGATCTCGGCGGCGGCGACGTTCCACACCATGAACAGCCTGCCCACACCGATGGGCATGATCCCGCCCGAAGTTGAGGCGAGCGTCAACAATCCCGCCGAGTTCATGGCGGGCATGATCGTGGGGCAGGTGATCGACTGGCTGCGCGTGATGCAGTGGACTTGCGCCGTGGTGCTGGTCATCGCGGTGGCCTCGCACTTGAGCGTCTTCCGTGGACGGATGCCTCGGGCCGGGCTGGCCCAGTGGAGCAATACGCTGCGCGTCATGCTGCTGGCGGCCGTGGTGCTGATCCTGTCGGCTGACAGTTTCTACGTCAGTCCGGGCATCAAGGCGGCGAGAATCGCTCGCTACGGGACCGACCGGTCCGATAGTCAGGTCAAGGCCGCCACCGAGTCGTTTGATAAATACCATGAGTTGAGCATACGCCTCGTGCGGATGCAGGTGGTCATGCTCGGCGTCGCGGCGCTTGCCTCCGCGTACGCGTTGCACGGTGAGCCACACCCCACGTGATCCGGCGATGGGTCGTCACTGGACGAGAATCAACATGGAAGAAGGCCAACTTCGTGAGCAGGTCTGCCAGGCGGCACACCAGTTGTGGCTACGTGGACTGATGGTCGGTGAACTGGGGCTGATCAGCAGCGAGGAACACCGCAGCCGGTATGTCGTTACGCCACCGGGTTTGCGTCGCAGTGATCTGCAACCCGATGACCTCTGGGTCGTCGACGTCGGCGGTGTGGCGGTCGATAGCACGGCGTCGCTGGAGCCCAATCTCTGGCTTCCGCATCGCGTGGCCTACCAGCGCCGTCTCAATGAAGGGGACGGCGGCGCGCCGGTGCGGGCCACGATTGCGGCTTCGCCGCCGATGATAATGGCCTTGGCGCGGGCGGCGGCGGGCGAGCGGGTGCTGCATCTGACCGGCGTGGCGCCGATCGCGATCGTGCCGGCCACTGATGAGCAGGCTCTGCGCCAGGCGGTTACGTCGCATCAGATTGTCGTCATGACGTGCAGCGGGGTGCTCTGTGTCGGCCAGACGCTGGCCGGTGCCATGAACCTGCTCGAAATGGTCGAGCACGCCGCCGCCATCGAACTGGCCGCCAGCCGCCACGGGCGTTGATCCCAACCGCGGTGTTTTGACGCTGTCGATACCGGCGGCGGCAGGTCAATCATTCCCATTCGATCGTCGCGGGCGGCTTGCTGGATATGTCGTACACCACCCGGTTGATCCCGCGGACCTCATTGATGATGCGGTTGCTGATCGTTGCGAGTACATCGTAGGGGATGCGGGCCCAGTCGGCGGTCATGAAGTCCTGGCTCTCGACGGCGCGTATGGCGACGACCTGCTCGTGCGTGCGACCGTCGCCCATCACCCCCACGCTCTTGACCGGCAGCAACACGGCGAAGACCTGGGCGGTACTGCGGTACAGATTGTTGGCGACGATCTCCTCGAGCAGAATCTCGTCGCAATCGCGCAACACATCAAGCTTGGCCCGGCTCACTTTGCCGATAATGCGCACCGCCAACCCCGGCCCGGGAAACGGGTGACGCCAGATGATCTGCTCGGCCATGCCCAGCACCTTGCCCAGCTTGCGGGCCTCGTCCTTGAAAAGATTGCGCAGCGGTTCGATCAGGTCGAACCCGAGTTGTTCGGGCAGGCCGCCGACGTTGTGGTGAAGCTTGATATTGGAGGCCGCGCCGCTGTATCCGCCTCCTGACTCGATCACGTCCGGGTACAGCGTGCCCTGCGCGAGGAAACGGATCTTGGATTCAGCGGTTGCGTCCGCTGGTGAGGCCGTCGGATCTCGGGTTTCGGATTGGATCTGCTCGGCCGATTGCTTGAACACTTCGATAAAGCGGTGGCCGATACGGCGGCGTTTATCCTGCGGGTCTTCGACGTCGGCAAGGTCGGCAAGAAAATCAGCGCTCGCGTCCACGACGCGCAGGTCGATGTCGAAGTGATCGCGAAACGTTGATTCAACCAGTTGTCGTTCATTCTTGCGCAACAGGCCGTTGTCCACGAAGATGCACGTCAGTTGCTTGCCGATCGCGCGGTGCAGCAGCGCCGCGACGACGGAGGAATCGACCCCGCCGGATAGCCCGCACAACACCCGTGATCCGCCCACCCGCTGGCGCACCCGGCGGATTTCGGCATCGAGAAAATCACTCATCCGCCACGTGCCCTCGCAACCGCAAATGTGAAACAGGAAGTTTGAGAGGATGTCATTGCCGTGCGGCGTGTGCGTCACCTCCGGGTGAAACTGCACGCCGTAGAACGCGTGCGTCCGATGACGCACGGCTGCGAAAGGACATGTCGGCGTCGCGCCCAGCACGGCAAAATCATCCGGCAACTGGTTTATCTGATCGCCGTGGCTCATCCATACCGTGGTGCTCTCGGGGATGGAGTCGAAAAGTTTCTGCCGATCGTTGATGCGCAGCGTCGTCCTGCCAAACTCGCGCGCAGCGGCGTGATGCACCTTAGCGCCCAGCAATTCACAGGCGACCTGCATGCCGTAGCAGATGCCCAGCACGGGCACACCCAGGTCGAACAAACGCCGGTCGCAGTGCGGTGCCTCCCGGTCGTACACACTCGACGGGCCGCCCGAAAGAATGATGCCCTTCGGCCGGATCGCACGCAGTGATTCGATCGATATGTCCGGCCTTGCCAAGATGCTCAGCACGCCTGCCTCACGCACCCGCCGGGTGATAAGTTGGGCGTACTGGGAGCCGAAGTCGAGGACCGGCACCACCTGCCCGCGCAGTTCCTCGGGCACGTCTTTCAATTCACCGGGCGATCCCATGGGTGACGGGGTGCTTGGGGTCGGTGGGGTGGACAGGTCCGTCATGTATCGATTCCCTAAAAATCAGATCATAGCATGGGGCGGCGGTGGATTGCTCGTACAATCGTGTAGATGGCGATCCTCTGTACGGGCCTGTTGGTGTTCGCGGTGGTGGCGGACTTGGGCGACGCCGACCGCCGCCAACTGGCGACCGCGCGTGATTTTAGCCCATTGCTGGATGAAGCGGCGTTCTACCCGCTGCTGCACGACGCGATGGGGTGGGGCCGCGGCGAAGAGGGCGGCGCGGTGGTGCCCGACTTCGCCGCGATCGCCGGGTCGCCGTCACGCCATCGTGGCCGCGTCTACCTGCTTGAGGGCACGTTGCGGCGCATCCAGCGGCCGGCGAGGTTTTCGCGCAGCGGGGCGTGGGAGACCAGGTGGCGGCAGTGGATCGTGCAATTCGGGCGGCGGCCGTCGGAGGTGGCCGTCGTGTACCTCGTTGTCCCACCCGACGGGGCGCAGCTCCAGGCGCGTGTGAGGCTGCCCGCACGGTTCTACAAGATATGGCGGGACACGGACCAACTCGACGGGCAAACTGATTATCCGGTGTTCGTCGGTCACAGTGCACAAGTTGTGCCGGCAGACAGCCGCGACTGGAGCGGCGCCGTGGGTGTCTTGGCCCTGCTGGCAGTTGTGTTGGCAGTGTACCTGGGGCTGCGGCGCAAGGCGGCGTCGCTTCGGCCGGGCGCCACCCCGCCGTCAACGTGCTCGCTGCCGGATCGTCGGGGCGACGAGCCGCTCGGGGAACAGGGGACCGGCCCGTCCTTGCCGACCGATCCGGCAGACGCATTGTCTGAACTGGAACGACGCCGACGCCAGACCCGGTAAGATACCGTCAATGCCCACTATCGAAATCAAACTGCCGCACCATCGCTACGAGGTACGCATCGAGCCTGGCCTGCTTACGCAACTCGGCCCGCTTGTGCGCGGCGTGGCGCCACACGAACTTGCCACGCTGATGGTCGACGCGTCCATCGCAGAGATGCACGGAGTCTCTGCCCAGGAATCACTCGAAGCGGCCGGGTACGCCGCTGCCGTTGTCAGCGTCCACAGCGGTGAGGAGCACAAGAACCTCGAGACCGTCGGTGAGCTATACGGCGCTTTGCTGGAAAACAAGCTTGAGCGGCGCAGCCCGGTCGTTGCGCTGGGCGGTGGCGTGGTCGGCGATACCGTTGGGTTCGTTGCCGCGACCTACCTGCGTGGCGTGCCGTTTATCCAATGCCCGACGACATTGCTGGCCATGGTCGATGCTTCGGTCGGCGGCAAGGTCGGTGTCAACATGCCGCAGGGAAAGAACCTGGTCGGCTGTTTCTA
>CAUYYV010000154.1:0-7836 GCA_963577075.1 Phycisphaerae bacterium | reverse complement strand
TCCCAAGGCCTCTATCACTGGCGATGAGGTGCTGCTCGAAGTCGGCGCCGTCAGCGTCTGCGGCAGCGATCTGCACATGTGGACGGGGGATCATTCCTGGCAGATCAAGTATCCGCTTGTGCTTGGTCATGAGTTTTGCGGCACGATTGCCGAGGTTGGCGACCGTGTCGAGCACTGGCGCGTCGGTGATCGCGTGGTCAGCGAGACGGCTGCGGTGATTGACCTTGATAACCCAATGTCGCGGCGGGGTTTGTACAACCTCGACCCCAACCGCCAGGGCTTCGGCGCATTGGTTGACGGTGCCATGCGGCGGTATGTGCCCGTGCCCCAGCGAATCCTGCACCGGGTGCCCGACGAGTTGCCGTTTGAGAAAGCGGCGTTGACCGAGCCCTGCTGCGTTGCCTACAACGCGGTGGTGCACAACTCGAACATTGCACCGGGCGATCGGGTCGTCGTGCTGGGACCCGGGCCGATCGGGCTGATCTGCGCTGCGATCGCGACGATGCGCGGCGCCGATGTCGCCGTCGTAGGCCTCGAAGCCGATGAAAAACGGCTCGAGATCGCCAAGCATTACGGCTGCACGCCGATGGTCGAAGACGTCGATCATTGGGCGCTCGCCCACGACGGGCTCGGCGCCGACGGCGTGATCGATGCGGCTGGCGTATCGGCGACGCTCGAAACGGCGCTGCGAATCGTTCGGCCCGCCGGGTGGATTACCAAAGTCGGCTGGGGGCCGCAGCCGGCGGGCTTCAGCCTCGATCCGCTGGTGATAAAAAACGTACGACTCCAGGGCAGCTTCAGCCACCACTGGCCCATCTGGGAACGCATCATCCAACTGCTCGCCACCGGTATGCTTGACGTCGCCCCTATCATCGGCGGCGTCTGGCCGCTTGAGCAATGGCACGATGCGTTCGAGCAAATGCACCACTGCCAAATCGCCAAGGCCGTGCTAAGACCGTGATGTCATGTGCGACGGTCCGGACGTGGAAAACAACGCCCAACCGCCACCCGTTGTCGCCTTCATGCAGGCGGGGTACAGCGTTTGGCTGCGATGCCGGTCATCATCCGCTCGGCGGCGCGTTCGCCGTCGCGAACGCAATCGGGAATGCCGACGCCCTCGAACCCGTTGCCGGCGACGTCCAGCCCCGGATGCCGAGCCACCCGGTCGCGGATTTGCGCTATGCGATCGAGGTGGCCGACCCGATACTGTGCCATGGCCTTGTGCCAGCGGTGGAGGCTGACAAAGATCGGCTTGCCGGATATGTGCAGCAACTCGTCGAGATCATGCCGCGCCGCGGCAATCACTTCGGCATCGTCGCCGTCGAGCACGTGCGGCTGCAACGCGCCGCCGAGAAAGGCACGCAGCAGCGTGTGGCCCTCGGGTGCGCGGCCGGCATACTTCACGCTGCTGAACGAGCAGGCCATGATGTGTCTCCGCTCGAGGTGCGGCGCCACGAAGCCGAATGCGTCAAGCGGGTGGCCGATCTGGTCGCGCCGGTATCCGAAATAGACGATCGCGGAGGACGAGTACGGCACGCCTTCGAGTTGGCGGGCAAGCTGGCCGTCCGATCCTTTCAGCATGACAGCGGCGCAGTGCGTCGGGCAGGCAAGGATCACACCGTCGGCGCGCAGCACTGAACCATCGGGCATGTGGATCTGCCAGGGCTTGCCGTTGGCGTCTGTCGTCGTGCGATTGATACGGGTCACTGGCGTACCAAGCCGAACGCGGCTGTGACCGATCCGCTCGACCAACGCGTCGACCAGCGTTTGCATGCCGTCGCGAAAAGTGACGAAGAGACTGTATCGCGCCGCGGTGTGGGCGGTGGCCCGTTGCTTGGCGCCAAGGCGCATCGACTTGATGATGCTGCCGTTACGAGCTTCCATCTCGAGGAATCGTGGCATCGTCGCGCGCAGGCTCAGCGACTGCGGGTCGGCGCCATAGATGCCGCCGATCAGCGGCTGAACCAGTCGGTCCAACGCTTCGCGGCCGAGTCGGCGGGTGACGAATCCGGCCAGCGATTCATCGTCGATGTCGCGACGGGCGGGGATGAACCGTTCGGCAGCCATGCGAAGCTTGCCGCGCCAACTGAAAAGCGGCGAGAAAACAAACGGCGCGATCCGCGTTGGCGCCATGAGCAGAAACCCTGCCGGGATCGGCAGCAGTCGGCCCCGTCGGACCACCAAGGCGCTGCGGTGGGCGTGGTTGGTACTCTGCAACTGATCGTTGATGCCCAGACGCCGGCTCAGTTGCACGGCCCAGGGCTTGTCCGTGACAAAGTTGTCCGGGCCGATGTCGAGGACGAAGCCATCGCGTCGGATAGTGTGGATTACACCGCCGGGTCGGGCCGAGGCCTCCAGCAGGGTCAGATCGATGGGTTGTCGATGTTCATCGGCCAACTCAAGCAGGCGATGGGCAGCACTGAGGCCTGTGATGCCGGCGCCAATCACGATGATTCTCGCCGTGGCAGGATCGACGCTGCCACCGCTGCCGGATGACTTATCCGAGCTGATGAATCCGGGAGGTCTGTCCATGTTCGATGGTTGCTGCAAACCCTTTGCCCGTACACGCGTATCGGTGACAGGCACGGGATTTGTTTGCGGCCTTTATGGAGGTAAGCCTTAAGTTTATCGCGGGCGGATCGGGCTCTCAAATGCGAGAATAATCGGTGGGCCGGTGGCCCCGCTGGAAGTGGCTTCACAACCGCCGGTGGCCCCGCTGGGTTTACCCGGGGCCAATTGGGTCGAGCGGTTCCCGGGGATGAATCGCGGTTTTCGACCAGATCGCCTCGCTACGCTCATCCATAGCGCACGGCCGGCACCCCATGCATCGCGCCCCGACCGCGGGCGACGAACTTTGACCGGGCAAGGATAAAGTATTCAAACGAAAGATCACGCTGCATTCTCAGGCTGATCCGTGTTGCTGGATCACGTCATCAAGGCGGTCAGGTGCTCGATGGCGGTGCGGACGTCGGTGTCGCGGTTGTCGCCGCCTTCCCGCTCGATGACCAGATCTCCACGGAAGTCGCCGGTGCTCAAAACGTCCAGGAATACGCGCCAATCGACTTCACCCTGACCGACCGGTGTCTCCGTGCCCCAGGTGTCCGGATGCTCCGTGCGCACCGCGTCTTTCACGTGACATTGCACGACGCGTGGCATCAGCTTTTTCATCGAGGCGATCGGTTCACCCATGTCGTAAAGGATCATGTTCGCCGGATCGAAGTTGACGCCGACGTTGTCGCGTCCGAGGTTGTCGAGAAACGTCGAAAGCGTCTGGCCGGTTTCCTGTCCCGTCTCGAACATAAGCGTTATGCCGGAAGCCGCCATGTGGTCTGCGATCGAACCGATCCGATCGACCAGCTTGCCGTAAGCCGGGTCGCTCGGCTGCTCGGGCAGGAAGCCGATGTGCGTGCTGACCAGTGCCAGTCCCAGCTTTTGGGCCTGTTGCGTCGCGTTCTGGACGATTTGCCAGTTGTCGTCCCAGAGATGATCGGGCACGACCCCGCCGGTGGCGCGGATGGTCTGCGGCGTCGAGTAATCGTCACCGGCGCAACCGAACATGCCCGATGCGATCACCAGGCCAGCGTCATCGAACTGCGCTTTGACGTTCGACCACGTGCCGGGATCGGTCGTGAGGGGATTGAGGTTGAGTTGAACCCTGCACAGCCCCAGCTGGGTGATGCGGTCGACCAGGTCCGCCGGGCTTTGGGCTTTCAACGACCAGCTACAGACAGCTAATTGATCGGGGGTTTGCGGGGTCATTGACGGCGGTCTGCAAAAAATGACGAATGACGGAACTCGAATGATGAATCAACACCCAACACGGAATCTCCAAACTCGCTTGGGAGAAGGCCATTGAGTATTGGTCATTTAGAATTACACTCTCAGTCGCCTTTGTGCTTGGCGTACAGGTCGGGCATCAGTTCCTTGACCACAACCTCCATCTCCGCGTCACTGATGGAGGTCAGGCGGCTTTCCTTTTCGTACTGATCCGTGACCCATCGCGCGACCTTGTGGACCTTGATCTTGCTGATCTTGTCGTCGCCGGTGAGTCCGAAGAACTCATTGACCCAGATGGCCACGCCGTCGGCGCCGCTCTTGTCGGTCAGCGAGACGCGCGGAGGCTTACCCAGCAGCGTGGTGGTGTCCATGATGTTGTATATCCGCTCGTCCTGGCGCAGCCCGCCGGCGTGGATACCCGCACTCGTGCTGTTGAACGCCTTGCCGACGAACGGGTAGTTGTCCGGGATGGGCAGGCCCATCGAGCGCATGTAATCGGCCAGTTCGGTGATCGCGGAGGTGTCGATCCCACACAGATCGCCCTTGAGCGCGATGTACTCGAAGATTGCGCCTTCGAGTGGCGGGTTGCCCGTGCGCTCGCCAAAACCGAAAAGTGTCGTGTTGCACGCATCACAGCCGTACAGCCACCCGGTTGCACCGTTTATATGCACCTTGTGGAAGTCGTTGTGGCCGTGCCACTCAAGGCGTTCGGTGGGCACGCCGCATTCCTTGTTGAGCTTGTAGATCAGCTTCGGGATGCTGCGCGGCAACTCGGCTCCGGGGTAACTGATGCCGAACCCCATCGTGTCGCAGAGGCGGATTTTTACGCTCAGTTCGTCGGGCACCTGTCGGCTCATTTCCATCAGGCGATCGACGAATGGCAGAACGAACCCCTCGATGTCGGCGCGTGTGAGGTCCTCGAGGTGGCAGCGAGGTCGCACGCCGGCCTCGAATGCGGCGTCCACCACTTCACAATAACTGTCCATACATGCCTTGCGGCTCTTGAACTTGAGCTTGTGGAAGATGTGATAGTCGCTGCTGCTGGTGAGCATGCCGGTCTCTTGCAGCCCCGCTTCCTTGACCAGCCGAAAATCACCCTTGACCGCACGGATCCAGCCGGTGCACTGTGGATATTTGTGGCCCAGGGCTCGGCAGCGATCCAGTGTCTCGCGATCGTTCTTGGTGTAAAGAAAGAACTCCGTCTGGCGCACGACGCCGTTGGGGCCACCCAGTTTGGCCATCAGGTCATAGATATGCACCATCTGATCGATCGTGTAAGGCGGGCGCGCCTGCTGGCCATCGCGGAACGTCGTATCGGTCACCACGATGTCGCGTGTCTTGACTGACCGCGGATCGAACTCGACGGGCTTGCCGTCGATGACTTCCGTGATAGGTCCCTCGAACTTGATCAGCGGCGGCAGGTCATAGTCGAACGTGTCCTCAAGCAGATTCGGCTCGGTCGTGTCTACCAGCGGGTGCGTTTTGGTTGGTGTGGTTGTTGTCGTCGTTGTCATCGTGTCCCTTTCGCGCAGTCGGGATATCCTGACCGCAATATTACGTTACGATGCCCTGTTCTTTACAGACTTTGGTGATGTATTCGACTGCGCTGCCGAAATTCTCGACGCCCAGTGCTTCTTCTTCGTCCATCTCGATACCGAATTCCTCCTCGAAGTTGGCGACCAGTTCGATCGCTTGCACGCTCTCAGCGCCGAGGTCCATGGCGAAGTTGTCTGCGGGCTTGATGTCGTTGCCGGATACATTCAGGACGCGGGCGGTTACCTGTCTGACTCGATCTTCAACGGATGCCATTTGTCTAGTCTCCTGACATTAATGATTATGGTGAAATGCCTTATGGCGTCAATCCTCACCCTGATCTGCGCTTGGAGCAGGTCGTCACAACGTACGCCACCGACGCACTCCATGGTAGGGATAATGGCAATTTGCGTCAAGGTCGCTGATGTTTGGTCGGCCTGTATAAGAAGGTTTACAACCTCCCTGTTACACGCTAATTTTGCCCTCCACTGTCGGCACCGGGTTCGGGTGTTTGGCCGAGAGGGACTAAACTCGAACGCCTAGGAGAGCAACGTGACGCCATTGATTTCATACCGTCCGGTCGACGCCGCACAACAGCGGGCCTTGGTCGATAACGGCTGCTACTGCGATGATTGGTCGTCCGTCGAGGTTGACAGTGGCTTCGACGCGAGGCGTGTCCGCCGGACACGCCTCGTCGGCGCCATTCGGTTGGGGCGGGACACCGAGATCGACAACGCCACGCTCGGTGACTGTACCGTTGGGTGTGGCGTGCGGATCACCAACGTCGGTGTACGCATCGCCAACTATGATATCGGCGATGGTGCGTGCATCGAAGACGTCGGATTGCTCGAGACGCGGCCAGGAGCGACGTTTGGCAACGGGGTTGACGTCGAGGTTCTCAACGAAGGCGGCGGCCGCGAGGTAATCCTGTTCAACGAACTGTCGGCGCAGTTCGCCCACCTGATGTGCCTGCACCGGTATCGTCCCAAGCTGATCGACAAGCTGTCAGCTATCGCCCGGCAGTGTGCCGACGCTGCACGCGGAGACACCGGGTCAATAGGCCTCGGTGCCACGGTGCGAAGCGTCGCGGAGATGGTCGACGTTTGCGTTGGCCCGGGGGCGACGATCGCCGGCGCGGCGCGGCTGGTCAACGGCACGATTCTCAGTGAACTCGATGCGCCGACCACGGTCGGCGCCGCCGTCCATGCCGAGGATTTTATCATCGCCGAGGGATCGGTCGTTGACAGCGGCGCATTGCTCGGCAAGACGTTTGTTGGGCAGAGCTGCCGGATCGGTAAGCAGTTTTCGGCGGAAAACTCGCTTTTTTTCGCCAATTGCGAGGGCTTTCACGGCGAGGCGGTGTGCGTCTTCGCTGGGCCGTACACCGTTACGCATCACAAATCGACGCTGCTGATCGCGGGGCTTTTCAGTTTCTATAATGCCGGCAGCGGTACGAACCAGTCGAACCACATGTACAAGCTTGGGCCGATACATGAGGGCAAACTCGAGCGGGGCAGCAAGACCGGATCATTTTCATACATGATGTGGCCCTGTCGGGTCGGCCCGTTCAGCGTGGTACTCGGCAAACACACGCGTAGTTTCGATACGTCGAACCTGCCGTTTTCTCTGATCAACGCCGGGGTCGACGGCCGCTGCCACGTTGTACCCGGGCTGAACCTGGCCACGGTCGGCACGGTGCGCGACGGTGCCAAGTGGCCCAGCCGCGACCGGCGCAAGGGCGCGATTCTGCGTGATCACATCAGCTTTGACGTGTTCAGCCCGTACACCGTTGGGCGCATGATTCGTGGCAGCGACATTCTCAGCGATCTTGCTGACAACACCGACATAAAAGTTGACACGGTTTCGATCCACGGCGCCGAGGTCAAGCGTGTGCTGCTGCGCAAGAGTCTGCGCTTCTACCGGGTCGGCATCGAGATGTACCTGTTGGATAAGGTGTTCTGCCGCGCCGAGCGGGCGATCGCGTCCGACTTCGGGCTCGCCGAATCTTTCACTGTTGACGACGAAGCGGTGTACAGTGACGATTGGGTGGATCTCGGCGGCCTGCTGTTGCCGCGTGGTCGGCTGGAAACACTGACCGCTGCAATCGAGTCCGGACACCTCACCCCGATCGACGCTTTCAGCGCCGAACTGGACCGGATCGCAGCCGCCTATGACAAGGACGAGTGGGCGTGGGTCCGCCGGTCCTATCAGCGGGTGTTCGACCGCGATCTCGATCAGGTCACCGATGACGACCTGGTGGCGGTCGCCGACGCCCTGCTCGACGTACGCGGCAAGTTCCTCAAGCACATCCTAGGCGACGCTCAGAAGGAGTTCGACGCCCTTGCCCGCACCGGCTTTGGACAGGATGGCGTCGGTGACGACGCCGATGCTGACTTTGCGCAGGTGCGTGGAACCTACGAGTCGAACAATTTCGTCGAGCAGATGCAGGACGAACTGACCACGCTCGCACAGCGTGTGGCGATATTCAAGAGAAATTTGGCGGCGGTGTAAGCAGGATGCTTGGCC
>CAUYYV010000153.1:0-7933 GCA_963577075.1 Phycisphaerae bacterium | reverse complement strand
GCCTGGATATCTGCGAAGGTGTCGCCCGTGCGGTCTACTTTGGCCCTAAACGATATGGCGTCATGGCCGTCATTGACCGTGTCCCGGTAGCGGATGTCCACCGTTGTCGGCTCGGTGAACATGTTGCCGGGCCGGGACTTGAGGGTGATGTTCGACCCCGGGATCCAGACGCCGCCGGTGATGTCGCCGTCGATGATTGAGCCGGCAGTCAACGTCCAATCGATTCCATCACCGCGAAGATCAACCGTGGTTGGATCGGCGTTGAAATCGATCTCCCAGACCTTCGATAGCACCTCGGGCTGGTTAAGCAGGGGCGCTGCGGTAACAAGCCGCGAGGATACATCGTCGGTGCATTGCAGCGCGATGTCGACGGAGCGAACATATTGCCGGTCTATGGTTTGAATGGTGGTTGAACCCGGCGTCGTGTATGTACCGTACACGTAGTGCAGCATGGCCTCGTCGGCTTCATGGCCCCAAGTGGTGCCCGCATCGACAGTCTCGATGCTGCCGCTGCCAAACTCGTTGTGCTGGATCGTTGCGGGCGTGTCGCCGCTGATCCACTGCAGCACGAGGCATAAGCCCTTGCCCGGCGCGAGCCCCGAAGTGCTGTTGAAGGTAAATTGCTCCCACCTGTAATTGGTGTCGAGGTTCGACTCGAGCATCGGTTGTTCTTCGATAACGGTGTTGGTCGGCGTGTTGTCGGCGGTTGACGTGCGCAGTTGTACGCGTGCTTCACCACCGGAAGATCCGCTGTTACGCGCCATGACCAGAACTCGCGTAACTTTCCAACTGATCGCCTCGGGCGGCAGCACAGGCACGAAATGTTGGCCGTGCCACAAGTTCAATTTCACGTTTTCATGATTCTCTATGCCACTGATCGTCGTATGGCTGCTCAGTTCGACCTCGGCGCTTTCGACGTCGTTTTCCGGGCCGGGATATTGTTCGGTTTTGTTGGTCAGCGTATAAGTCAGTGAGAAGTGACGAAGATTCTCGGCCACGTTGGTCACGGTGTTGCCGTTGTATTGGCGTGTCAGCGGATCGCCGGACGTGCCCGACCACGCCCAGCGAATGCGCTCGAGAAGGCCGTCACCGTTGCGGTCGGCGACGGTGAAGTTGACGGCGGTGGCGGTTCGCTCGGTAACGTGGATCGCTGTTTGCAGCTCATCGATTAGTTGTTGCAGGACCTTGCTGGATTGGAGTATGCGATCGTTGAGGTCGTTCTGCTTCGGCACGGCGTAGCTGGCGACGACCAGTGTCGACCCGATCGCGACAAACAAAACCGACATGATGGCCATGCTCATCACGATCTCGATGAGCGTAAACGCGCGGTGGCAAGAGTTGCAATGCAGATTGGGTGTTACCCACCACTTGCCATGTTGGCGGCGTGTCATTGGATGGTCGCCTTTCCGGTCTGGCTGTCGAGGATGATGGTTTTTTCAGTGAACCCCACGCCGATCACCATGTTGCCGCCACTGTCGGGCAGTCCGTATCCATCAAAGATGACAATGTTGTCACCGCCGAAATCGACGGAGACGATTTTCGCGATGTACGGATCCTGGTCCAGGTGGACGTCGTAATCCACGCCGGTGCCACGCATGAAATCGGGGACGCCTTCCAGACGGTACCAGTCGCCGGCGGTGTAGAACCGGATGGTGCAATTGCTGCTGGTCTTGCTGGCTTCGGCGCGTGCCAGTTCGAGGTCAGCAGCAACGCGGTTGGCGGCGGCGTCGACCCGGTAGCGGATCAACGCGTTGGAATAACGGGGGATCGCGATTGTTGCCACAACGCCAACAACCACGAGTACCACAACTAATTCGATCAGACTGAAGGCGGTCGTCGCCTGGTCGATTCGGCCGGTGGGGCAAGTGACCATCGCTTTAAGTCCCCGCCGTCTGGGCTGCCGTCAACTGTGGCGGCTCAGTATTCGTTGTAAGAGGCGCCGTCTTGGTCCACTTCCGTGGCATTCGTGTTGGCAAAGATATTGCCGGCGGATTCCGAGTAGATCCACCCGATGCCCGGGGCATCGTCGGCGCCAATGCCCTTGCTGCCTTTCCTGACGCCAACCGATAGGACGGGTATCGCGCGAATGTAGGGGCCGTAGACGCGACCGTTCGCGACGTCATGTTTGGCGTTGGGATCGGTACCGTTGATCTTGGTGTAGCTGGTCAATTGAATGGCAACCTCGGCTACGGTGGGGTACAGGCCCTGATGCTCGGCGCGGTACGTCTCGATTGCACTGCGCAGCACCGCCAGGTTACCCTTGACCGCCGTGGCCGCCGCGTTGTTCGCGCCACGCGTCAACCGCGGAATCGCGATGGCTGAAATTACGCCGATGATCACGATCACGATCACCAACTCAATGAGACTAAAGCCTTTCACGCGACGATCATTGATCTCGATCATTTGATGGCCTCCTGTCGGTAAATAAACGATTCCATCCCCTTGGTAGTGCTTGCCCTTATACGCAACGATCGGCCGACCGGCCCCGTTGCTTAAGTCAATCATCTATGGTGCAAAGATTATTTTGTTTTCACTTTTCGTGTTATCAGATATTGCGAGTGTCACGGTCATTCCGTCCTTTTCAAGCACGGCGGATCGGGGCGCGACTCGAACGAGTCGCAACCCATCAATGGATTGTCCGATTCTGACGGGCTGTCCGTCAATGGTGGCTACTCCATGTGTGCCTGCGCCTATCACCATGTTGAGGCGGTGTCGTCGTTCAAAATTCTCGGGTGCCATTCTGTCGGATTTCGCCGTCAGGTCGAACTTTTCATCAATAGCCCAGGCTTGTGGTGGGTCAAACGCATCTTCAATCCTGAAAACATCGAGTTTGCGCTGTTTCGCCACCATGGTGAGACGGTCCGCGAATGTGGGATCACGATCGAGGCTGATTGCTTCGATCGTCGGCGTCAGGTCTGCCGTAGTCGGTCCTGCGGGAGTGATCTCGGCTGCCCGGGCCAATGCCGCGCCGGTGTCCGGCGCCAGGAACAGTTGATCGTATCCCAGCACCAGGGCCGCCAGTCCGAGCACTGCGGCGTATGCTTTATGTTTGTTTGTCATTTGACATAACCGCCTAACTAGAAGATATAACATACGGACAGGCAAGCGGCGCGGATGAAATTTTTCAGATTTCATGGCCGGCGCGTCGTCGGCGCGGTGTACCAGGCCAACTTGAAACTAAAGTTTGCGGTTGAAGTGATTGTGTTCGACTGGGCCGATAATTCGAAATCGTGGATGCCACTGTCGGCGAAACGTTGTTGTAACTCGTCGAAGAATCTGGCTACGCTGACGAAGGTACCCTTGCCGGTCAAATTAATTGGCACGATGTCATACCGGTCGGCCTTCTGGGAGCGACCCGGCTGAATCTGGTCAATGACCAGGTTGCACTGTCGTGCCAACTCGGTGATATCGGCCAACCGCCGGTTGATAATGCTTGCGGGTTGCAGTTGCAGCGGCGTATCGGCAAGCTCTTTGTTGACCTGATCGAGTTGAGCTCGCAGCGTCGTCAGATTCGTGGTCTTGGCGTTTGTTTCCCGCTGCTGATCAGAGAGTTGCTGTTGCTGTTGCGCGTAGGCGGCATTGCGCTTCGCCAGCGGACTGACCATGACGATATAGAGAGTGACGGTGATGATCGCGCAGGCAAGGCAGGCCGATGCGTCTATCCGCCACCACTTCCGAATGAACAGGCTCGTTGCGATCATTGCTGTTTCTCCACGTCGGGACCCAGTGTGCATTCAATCTCGAACTCGATCGCCTGCCGGTTGCGAAATGGCTTGCGCTGGGTCTTGATGATGTCAACCCGATCGAAAAGCCGCATCTGTTCGAGTCGCAGGACAAACTGTGATACGGCCGGTTGTGTTTCGCCGATGCCGTTGATCATCAGCGTATAAGCCTCTCGTCTTGGCGTGGCGCCTGCGGCGCTTGCCGTCGTGGATGCGGTGGCAAGCGATTGGTATGGCACATCCGGCGTAATCGGTCGCAACTTGCATTGTCGAAGCACGATCTGGTCGCTGCGGGCTTCTGACAGCAGGGCCAACAGTATGCTCCAGTTGGGCTGAGTCGTAATGGCTCGGCTGGCGTTCAACTTCAGTCGCGCCTCTTCGAATTGGGGATTCATATCTGTGATCGCCTGTTCGGCGCTGGTGAACTTGGCCTGCGCCAGGGCGATGTCATTGCTCAGATCAGGCCCGGTCTGATCATTGATTGCCACATACGAAAGGCACGCGATCAGCACCGCCGCGCTGTAGAGCACGCAGATGAGGATCCAGGCTCGCACGCGCAGTCTGCGGTGTGAATTTTCGATTCGATACGTGGGTATCAGGTTGATGCATGTCATGTCGAACTTCCCGTTCCATGCAGGGCCAGTCCAAGCGCAGCGGTTAGAGCCGGTGACCGGTTGGACCTGTCGACCCCCGACCGAATATCGACCAGGTCACTCGGTGCCAGGGGGCGTGTGTCAATCTCGATGTTCTCTGCGATATGCTCATCCAACCCCGGTATCGCGGCGCCACCACCGACGAGCACGAGTTGTGACATTGGGGCGTCGGAATAACGATGCCTTGCGTATGAGATGGACACTCTTAATTCCTCAATGAGTCGATCCACGTGTTGCACGATGATGTCTCGTATCTGGACGGCGTCAGGGTCCACGCCGTCATCTTGACGCCGAAACAAGCCGATTTGCGTGATCGCGTGCTCGATCATTTCGTCATCCAGCCCGATATGCGATGCGATCGTCTCACGGATTGCCGCAATGCTGAAGTCTGGAATCCGTCTTTCGTAAGCAACGATGCTTTGGTGCGTGAGTGTAAAAGTGGTGTGAGTAGCGCCCAGATCAATCATGGCCGTCATGGCATCGCGCGCACTGATTGTTGAGGCGCAGGCGCGCGCCAAGGCGCAACTGGTCAGATCAAGGGCTTTGATGTGCCAGCCGGCGTCCTCGAACAGATCAAGCATGGCATCGCCATCGCTGTGTGCGCAGGCCGCGACCATGACGTGCGTAGATCCCTCGCCACGCGTGGGGGGCGGTAACTCCCACATCGCCATCTCAAATGAATCGGGTACACGCTGCTGGATACGCGCCAGCTCCATTTTCGCTATTTGATCAAGCGGCGCGCCCGACGATCGCAGCGGCAATTCGAGCACGTCGCAGCAGATGTCCGGCTCGGGCGCCGCCAGCACGGCCGTTTGACCGGTAAACCCTTGACGCCGCAGCGTCGCCCGTAGACGTGCTGCCTCAGACTCGTCAAGAGGTTCATTGGGCATGGTGCGGGGCAGCATTGCGGCCGCATGGACCTGCCAGCCATTTGCTGCGTGTCCCAACTGCACCGCCTTGATCCAGCGGTTACCCACGTCGATGCCTATCAAGTGTGTTCGTGTGCGGCTTAGGCGTGTCATTGGCTTGCTCTCGGCGGCCCACCGGTCAGGTCGAACAGCGGGATGAACATGCTCAGTGTCACAAATCCGACGAGCAGTCCCAGCAGGATGAGAATGACCGGCTCAAGAATGCTCGCCAACGATCGGATCACGACCTCATTTTCCTCGTCCATCAGTTCGGCCACGTTGGTCATCAGCGGAGCGACCTGGCCGCTCTGCTCGCCACTGCGCACCATCTGGCAGACGGAGGGACTGATCAAGTCCGTTTCGGAAAACGCGGCGCTGATCGTTTCGCCCTGAGTGACCAACTCTTCGGACCGGGCGACCAAGGCGACGTAGCAGATGTTGGATGTCGTCTCACGGATCAGTCTCAACACGTCGAGCAGCGGCATGTGGCTGTCGAGCATAATGCCCATCAGCCTTGCGATGCGGGCTGTCGCAAAGCTGCGCATCACGCGGCCGAGATAGGGCAGTTTCAGCACCGCTTTATCAATTGTTCGTTTGCCCGCCACCGAACCGAGCCAGATCTTGAACCCTGTACCCGACACGAACATGATCAACAGCAGCAGCCACCAGTATGAGGTCAAAAACTCTGACAGATCGAGCAGCATTTGCGTTGTCGGCGGCAGAGGGACCTGAAGTGTCTCGAACATGTCCACGAAACGCGGCAACACGAACAGGAGCATCAACGTCAGGACTGTGATCGATACGAAGATAAGCAGTGTTGGATAGACCAGTGCGCCCGTGATGGTTCTTCTAACCTGAATCTGTTTGTGTGCCAGCAGCGCCACTCGATCGAGCATGACCGGGAGTTTGCCGGTCGATTCACCCGCGGCAATCAGTTTCTGGCTGATCAGGTCAAAATACTGCGGGTGGGAAGCGGTGGCCTCCGACAGCGTGTTGCCGTCCTCGACCTGTTGGCGGATATCGGCTATCACGGCGCGCCACTCGCTATCGGTGGTCTGAAGCTCCAACGCCTTGAGTGCTTCGACAATCCGTGTTCCCGATGATATGAGCACGTACAGTTGCCGGGCGAAGATGGCCATGTGGCGGATCCGTTTGGTCTTGCGCGATTTGGTCCGCCTTGACGCCGAGTTTTTCGGCGATTCGGATTCATCGCGGTGAATACGCGTGACGAACAGTCCCTTGCGGCTGAGCGTGTCGGCCGCTTCGTGCTTGCCGGTCGCGTCGACCGTGTCGTAGATGACCTTGCCCGACTTGTCGTATGCCTCGTACGCCAGCTTCATGCATCAGACCTTGTTATGCTGCCACGATCGTTGCGAGTGAATTCGTGGTGTTTTCTTCGCCGTGCGTGACGCGCAACACTTCCTCGAGGCTTGTCTTCTCGTCCAGCGCCAGAAGCACGCCCTCGTCGCGGAGTGTCAGCCCGCCCTGTTGGCGCATCTTGTCACGCAGATCGTGGGCAGGAGCGGCCTGGTGGATCATGCGACGCAACTCGGGCGTCACCTCCATGACCTCGTAGATGCCCAGACGTCCCTGGAAGCCGCTGTTATGGCACTGCTGGCACCCACCGCCCTTGCGAAACGATTGACCGGTCATTTTCGCCAGGCCGGCGTCGGCCAGGACATGCTCGGAGGGGTAATACTTGGTCGAGCAGGCCGAGCAGACGGTGCGAGTCAGTCGTTGCGCCACCACGCCGTGTAAGGCACTGGACAGCAAATACGACTCGATGTTCATGTCCAGCAGACGCGCGACAGCGCCCGGCGCGTCATTGGTGTGCAGTGTAGCCAGCACCAAGTGTCCGGTCAGCGCTGACTGCACCGCCACGCGCGCCGTCTCCTCATCGCGAATCTCGCCGACCATGATGATGTCGGGGTCTTGGCGCAGGATGCTGCGCAAAGCCCGCGCAAAGGTCATGTCGATCGAATCCTGCACCTGAATCTGGTTGACTAGATCAAGCTGGTACTCGACGGGGTCCTCGACCGTGACGATGTTGATCTCTGCGCTGCGCAGCAGGTCCAGTGCGGAGTACAGCGTGGTCGTTTTGCCGCTGCCGGTCGGCCCGGTGACGAGCACGAGTCCATGGGGCTTGTGCAGCATGCGTTTGAACGCCAGCAGAGCCTCGAGTCGAAAGCCCAGGTCCTCGAGGCGTACGCGAAGGTTGGCTTTGTCGAGCACACGGATGACCAGCTTTTCACCCAGCAGGGTGGGTAGGCTCGAGACGCGCAGGTCAATCTCGCGACCCTCGGCGATGATACGGATGCGGCCTTCCTGCGGCAGGCGTTTCTCGGCGATGTCCATCTTGGCGATAACCTTGACCCGCGAAACGATCGCAGCGTGCATTCCGACCGGCGGTTTCATCAGGTTGCGTAGCACGCCGTCGACCCGGTAACGCACGCGCGTGCCCTTGTGCTCGGGTTCCACGTGAATGTCGCTGGCGCCGTCCTTGATGGCTGTCAGCAGTGCCACGTTGATGAGGTTGACCACAGGACTACCGTCGATCATCCGATCCAGATCGGTAATTGGTCCCTCATCGACCTTTTCCCGCTCGACGACCTCGACGTCAGATTCGGAAAGTGACGCGAGGAATGCATCG
>CAUYYV010000152.1:0-7948 GCA_963577075.1 Phycisphaerae bacterium | reverse complement strand
ATGAGCATCATGATATGCAACTTATAGAAAAGTCACAAGTTATAGATTGGCAATCAAATCCCGGCCGCCCCAAAGAAAAATAAACCACTACCAGACCGGGGGTTAAGATAGTGCCCCGGTGCAGCTCGAACCGGCGCCGGCGGTGCATCCGAAGCAGTGTGCGCCGCTGCGGATCGCGCGTCCGATAAGGTCCGACGGAGAGATAGTCCCACAGCTTGAGGCTGTTGCGCTCGACAGCCTGCTCGCCGACGATCGCCCCCAACCGCTCCTTCGCCGCATTGGGAGGCCGTGCGTGAAGGGCGTGAAGACCGCGACCGGCTCGCGGTGCTCAAAAGAGCCATTGATGATGCCCGTAAGCGAGGCAGCAACGCGGACGCGGATCGGGCAGCGGCGGTTATGAGATGGGCGGTCGACAAGGCAGTCAACGCGAGCTCGCCGGGAGACTTCCGCCGGGCGAACCAGCGCGTCATCAAGGAGATTCTAAAACTCAACGGCAATCTCGGGGTCCTGCAGTGAACCGCTGTCGTTCTTGGCTACGCCCATGATTCTGCTAGTCTGGCCGCTCCACCGACGGTAGAAATGGATTCGGAGGTCCTATCGACATGCTGTCACGAACGAAACTCCCAGTGTTCGCGCTCCTCTGGCTGATCCCGGCGACCTTCGCGACCGGGGACGAGCGCGCGACCTCGACTGTGGTCGACGGAGTGAAGCACTGGTCCGTTGTCGACGTCGCGACGCCGCTCTCGATCCACGTCGTCCAGATCGAGATCGGACGCCAGGACCTCGCGGTCGTGACGAGCCTCGGGAACGGGAGCGTCTTCGATCTGCAGACGGTTCCTGCCCAGATGGAGGCCTTCGAGAAGGCGTGGGGCACGCCCATCGCCGCGGTGAACGGCGACTACTGCGAGATGGGCTTCAGCGGCGATCCACGCTACCGAGGCACGTTCCAGGGCATCCACATGCGCGGCGGCGAACTGGTCCATGGCCCCGCGGCGGATTCGTTCTGGATCGACGCGAAGGGTCGCCCGCATCTGACGACCGGCGCGTCGCCGCAATTCTCGCTGACCTGGCCGGACGGGTCGAAGTCCGGCTTCGGCCTAAACTGCTCGACCTCGGATTACCGCAGCGAGGTCGGCGCCTCCGATATCGTCCTGTTCACGCCGGTGTTCGGGGACTCCACGCGGACCGAGGGCGGACTGGAGCTCGTGCTCGCCGCCGCTCCGGACAGCGAGTGGCTGCCCCTGCGCGCGAACTGTTCCCACACGGGCGTCATCCAGTCGATGAGCCGAAAGGGAAATACGCGCATCGCGAAGGAGACCATGGTCCTCTCCGTCGTCAACAAACGAGCCGCGACCTTGCCGCCCCTCGAGATCGGCGACCGGCTCACCTTTACGACGCCGATCAAGCCCGAGCTTGTCGACGCGCGTGAAGCCGTGGGTGGCGGTCCGATGCTCATCCTCGACGGCAAGCGACGCGTGCGCCCGTCGGGTAAGGAGAGCGAGAAGAGCCGACACCCTCGAACGGCCGTCGGCTTCAACGACACGCACCTCTTCCTCGTCGTCGTGGACGGCCGCCGGCCGAAGGTCTCGCGCGGCATGAGTCACGCCGAACTGGCGGACTTCATGGACAAGCTCGGCTGCACCAGCGCGCTCAACCTCGACGGGGGCGGCTCGTCGACGATGTGGTTCGACGGAAAGGTCGTGAACCGGCCCTCGGACAGGACAGGACCGAGGGCTGTCGGCAACGCACTGGTCATCGTGAAGCAACCCGGGGGCGACGCGGCGAAGTGAGCGGCGCGACCCATACGATCTCGACGCTCTTTTTAATGATATGTTCTATGGGCTTATTTTTGACTGTTGCCGGACAGGCCGCTGGAGCGAATGACCTCGTCCTGGTCAGTAACGGCGAGGCGCGTATGACAATCACATACGCGGATCAATCGACACATCAGGAGCGGGCTGCAGCGAAGAGGCTTGAATCCTTTCTGGGCAGAATGACAGGAGTCTCTGTGGGCATTGCGACAGTGTCCGAAGCCCCGGCGGGCGTTGGGCGCATCCTTCTCGGGCCGGGGGCGGCCAAGACCGTGGGTGTCGATATCGCCCAGACCTACCCCGGAGGCGAACGCGCGGTCGTTAAAAGAGTCGGCAAGGATATTGTGATTGCAGGCAATGACGCCCAAGTCTATCAGGGGACAAGGCACTCTCTGGATATGTTCCTGTCAGAGTTGGGCTGCGAATGTTTTGGGCCGGACCCTAATTGGCACGTGGTACCAAAAACGGACGAAGTTGGCTCCTATCTGACAGAGAAGTTCAAGCTGCACACGAGTTATTCGGGCGAAGGCAAAGCGGTAACGCCCGATAAGCTGAAAGGACTATGTGCCTGGTTCAAGGTCGCGCCCCGGACAGAATGACACGATCCTACAACGCCCCGTATGAAGGGCCCCATCTATCGCGCGTGGCTTTTCCCCTGGGAGGCATTGGTTGCCATACCCGAAATGATCAATGCCCCCCGCAGGACTTGAACCTGCAACCCGCGGATTAAGAATCCGCTGCTCTGCCGATTGAGCTAGGAGGGCTTGCTCTCAGCCGCGGCTGTCAACGCGACCTTCAGCCATTCTAGATCAACCGGCAAAGCGGTCAAACAAGACCCGGCGGCGAGATCAAGGGCTCACCCGAGCAATGGCTTGAACAATCATCCACCCTTGCCGAGCACACCACCGTCGATTTCACCGATGGCCCCCATGAGATCCCGGCCTGTTACTACGAGTTCGCCCAACGATATCGGCAGCCCGATGGACAACTGTTTACCGGCTTCATAGCCGGATCGGCCGACAAAATCTTCGAGAGCACCGATCGGCGGTGAATAAATCTGCCTGCAGAGCGCCGACACGTTTCGTCGCGCCACTCGCCCGCACGACAGGTGCGGTGGCGGGATCGGTGTCCTCCCTGATCATGCCAGACAGTTGGGCCGTTCGAGGCCCGGAGCGGGCCGCTATTTTCTGATCGCTTGACGTTGCAGTTCGTCGATGCAGATCACGGGGGTCTCGACATCCGCGATCATCCGCTGCACTGATGGCGGGTCCTTGAATGCCGACCCGGTCACCAGGCAGACGATGTTGCCCTGCCGATCGATGATGCCACGCTCGGCAGCGTCCAAAGCGCCCGCCAGCGCGACGGCCCCCGCCGGCTCACAGTAAACACCCTCTTTTTGTGCCAAACAGGCCTGGACTTGCCAGACTGATTCATCGCTGACCAGATGGCCAGTGCCGCCCGAAGCACGGCAGGCGGCAATCGTCTCGTGGCCGTCGATCACGTTCGCCACTTGCAGCCCGCTTATCTGTGAAGTGCAGGTAACGTCGTGGGCCCGCTCAGATCCATCGCGCAAGGGGCTTGCGATCGTGTCATTACCGTCCGGCTGAACGCAGTGAACGCTGACGGGTCGGGCCAACCTGCCCTGCTGCTGCAACCGGGCAAAACCGCGCGCCACCGCCAACGCCAGGCCGCCGCCGCCGACCGGGACAAATACGTGGTCGATGCCATGCGTTGCCTGCTCGGCAAGCTCGAAGCTGATCGTCTCCACACCGCTCATGCCGATCGGCGAAAAGTGAAAGGCGCTGATCTGCAACGCCGCGTCCGGCCTATCCGCAAGCGTGCGCAGATGCTCCATGACGCGAGAGGTAATGTCGGGATCAACGCCGAAGCCCCGAACCCTATTCACACGCGCCCCGTAGGCGATCATCTGGTGCAGCTTGCCGGCGGGCGTCGTATCCAGCACCGCCAACTCGCAGTCAAGCTCGGGTAAAGCCGCGCAGTAGGCGGCCAGCGCCGCACCGGTGTTGCCGCTGCTGGTCGCGATGCACCGCGTCTTGCCCCGGGCCACCATGTCGCTGACCGCCGCCGCTGCGAAGCGATCTTTGTACGATCCGGACGGGTTGGTCGTTTCCAGCTTGAACAAAAGCCCGTCAAGCCCTGCCCCGGGGCCGATCTGACGTGAGTGCAGAAGCGGCGTATCCCCTTCGCCTAGCGTAATGCGCGCCTCGGGTGTGATATGGTCCAACTCGTTTAGGAGAGCAGCCCAACGCCAGATGCTCACGGGAAATCTCCGGGCAACATCAACTTCTTGAGCGAGTAAGGATTGTGCTGATGCTGCCAGCCGCCGTCGATCACGAAGCGCGTGCCGGTCACGTACGACGCCTGGTCGCCAGCGACCCACACCAGCGCCGCGGCGATTTCATCAGGTGTACCGGCGCGTCGCAACGGGACCATGTCGGCGGCCTTCTCGGTAAGCTCGGCGGTCACGTTGCGACCGTCCGGGGTTACGTAGTCGCCGCTCATCTCCGTATCGATCCATCCGGGATTGATCGCGACGACGCGTATGTTGACTGGTCCGTACAACGTGGCCAACTCGAAGCTGAGACTGTCCAGTGCGCCTTTGCAAGCGACGTAGGCGGGAGTGTTGCCCGCCGCCTGCTGCGACATCATGCTCGATATGTTCAGAATCACGCCCCCGCGGCCGGCGCGCTCCATATGCTTCGCCGCCCAACGGGCCAGAAACGCCGGCGCGGTCAGGCAGATGCGAACGGTTTTCTCCCAGTTCTCCACGCTTATCGTGCGCATCGATTCAACCGTGCGCCAGGCGGCATTGTTGACCAGTACGTCCAACCGTCCCCAGCGCTGCGCGGTCTGCTCGACGGCATCGCGACAGAACTCGAGATCAGAAACGTCGCCAGGCAGCGCCAACGCTTCGACGCCTTCCGCTTCAACTCGGCCCGCCACGTCCTGCAATGCATCTGTGCTGCGCGCAACAACGACCACGTTGTAACCGGCGCGGGCAAAGTGCACCGCCGACGAGGCCCCGATACCACGTGAGCCTCCGGTAATCAGCACCACTCGACGATCCGCCATGAAACTGCTCCTCTTTGGTCAGCCAACTTCCACGATAACGGCTGCCTCCATAGGTTGGCGAATAGGCGATGGCCCCGGCCGGCAGGTCCGAGGCGCCGGCCCGGGTTGCCATCCAACCGCTGCCGAAGCGGATTGGACGCCGCAAGCAACCCGCTGAACGGCCGACTACCGGCTAATCCACGGCCTTTCCACACCGTGGATTACCTCCATTCCCTGTTTTTAGGCTGTTTTGGGGACTTGGGGGCCGGGCAAAAAATTTTGAAAAGTTGGGGGCCAAGGGGGTTGCATTGTGGGGTAGAGTGGGCTATTGTGTCGCGCCATGACAGGCATGGGGTACAGTGACATTGGTCTTCACCGGCACCTACGAGCATACCATCGACTCGAAAAACCGAATGGCCATCCCCGCCGATATCCGCACGGCCATGCGGAAGGCGGGCCGGTCGCGGGCCGGGCCGATCGTGGTCTATGCCACCTTGGGGGAAGGCCAGTCGCTGTATGTATACACGGCACGGGGGTTCGAGCAACGGGCCGCGGAGCTGATCGACAGCCAAAACGACCCGGACCGATTGCTCGTGTACGAACGGATGTGGTTTAGTCTAGCGAGTCGGGTCGAAATCGACACAGCCGGGCGTATTCGCCTGCCGGAGTCGTTGATGCAGCGAGCGAAGATAGGCCGTGAAGTCGTGTTGCTGGGCGTCAACGACCACATGGAAATCCGTGACCGGGCCGTCTGGCAGGAATACGTCGAGCAGATTCTGACCGAGCAGCCCCAGCTATTGATGAACCCGCGCCGCGCCATCAGCAGGCACCGGCCGGCACAAAACGATTAGGTATCCACACTGTCAACGTGTCGTCAGTCAGGGAAATCCTAAAAACAACGTCTCAACGTGTGCGCTTGAGTAAATCGGTCTGATCAGGGAAAACCAGCGAAGGATGAACGGAATCAACCCCCGCTTCTCGCCCGGAACATGCCATGCCTCACGGGGTTCAAGGATGAACCACCACGGACCTGGTAGCCAAGGCGCGTCAGTGATCGGATGCTCGCGTGGGCTTCTGAATACGCACCTGGTTAAAGCCTGGCGAACAAGCGGTCCCTTCGATGGTTTTCGTTGGTTGTTGCGCGAATAAGGTCGTTGTACGCGACGGGCACGTGCACCGACCGTCAGCCGGTACGGCAGGCCATTGCCCGTAAGTTCTCATTCTCCTCCGCCATGCCTCTGGATACACATTCAGGGGCATGGTTTTTATGGTGGCGACTGTTGTCGGTATCGGGGGTGCGTATCGCATCGATGCGGCACGCACCGCTGAAAAGTCAATCGGCGCCACACTCGGCTTGTTCGATCAACTTGGCACACGAATCGGCGATGACATCTGCGAAGTACGCGGTCGGATGAGCGAACGGACCGGCGGTAAAGAGCGCCTGCTGATCCTGGTTCCGCCCGGACTCCAGGTGTTCGGTTGCCACGGCAATGAGATCGAGACAATCAATGCCTCGTGCGGTCAACCGTTCCATCAGGATCTTCTGTGCGGCAGTCATTGCGGTCTGACCGCTCATGGGAACAAAGACCATCACGAATCGCGGCGCCGCACGCGCCATCGCTTCAATGAGACCCTGTGTCTGGCGGACCTTCGCGTCGTCGGTCATCGACATGGGCGGCAGGTGGACGATCCTTTCGTAGAAGAACGATCGGTGCGCCATGAACCGGTCGGTGGCGCGCCGCAACCTGTCACGCAGATCATCAATCGCCACGAGTTTGCCCCGCTCGTCGATCTGCATCACAGGCGCGCCCGGAAAGATCCGCACCCAGCGGACATCACCGGCATTCCTCGCAAAATGATTCTCGATGAAAAAATAGAACACCCACGACACCTCGCGCAACTCCGCCTGCTTGAGCCGAAGCAACGACTGTGTTGTCCCGTATGCGTTAACCGCGTAATTGAAGACCCGATTTTTCTGCCGGCGCGACTGGAGCCGGGCTGCGATTGTCTCATCGTCATTTATCCCAGCGCCGAAAGCGAAAGATCCTCCGAACAGAAGGATGCAAGGCCCCCTTGCGGGCTGGCCCGGCACGATTCGGCGAGACTTTTCGTCAAGCCGAGCGGACCAATCGGCCACGCCGGTATTCTTAATTTTGGCCTCAGGCACCGGTATCCAGCCCAGTCGTCGGTCGTGGACGTGTGGACGAGGCCCGACCCACGGATCGGCCTTTGGCAATCTTCGTGCCTGCGGGTTGAGCAAGGCGGTACCAGGCGGAAGACTCAACTCGACGGCGCCGATCGCGGCCAGCGCTGCGGCGATTGCCAGGGACGGCTTCGCTGTGGCGTGGTTGCCGTTTCTTGTCAGCAAGACCGCGAACGCAACAAAGACGATACCGCCCGTGACAAATGAGTAGCCGATATCCCGCTCGCAAAGAAACGCAAAGGCGGCAAAGCACAACATCATCGGCATCGCGGCGGTGGCGGCGGTCCTGGCAAAGGGTGGGGATCGCCGGCCGACGACGATGCGCTCGGCAGCGATGATCGCAATCATCACCACCACACCGACGATGACCCTGATGTTGTCCAGGCCCAACCAGGCGATGCCCGCGAACAGGGCAATCATGATCACACGCCACTGGTTCGATGTCTGCCGATCGGTGGAATATGTTTTCTGGTTAGATGGAACACTCATGCAATCGTCGCCGGCGCGTCAGGAATATCAGGGTGCGGATCCAAATGGTGAGGTGATGCTTTTCGCCAGCATTGATCGCATGGACATCGGCATTGCCGCCACTGCAGGTTACACATAATAAGACGATGTTCACGTGCGCTGCGGGTCACAACCACGCCAATATAGAAATGGACCTGTCATCTTGCAATCTTTCGTGACTTCACAATAACACATCCACGGCGCTCAATCCCGCGTCGTGCCGCACGTCACCTGCATCGTGTTTACGGCTCGACGGGCGACCACAACACGACGCGCTGAAAGATGCCGCTTGGTCGACTCGATCGCCCGACAACGCGGGCGACGACCGTGTTGGTCTTGCCCGGCTCGATCGCGC
>CAUYYV010000151.1:0-7954 GCA_963577075.1 Phycisphaerae bacterium | reverse complement strand
GCGCCGGGTTGACATATGCGAACTGTGCAACCGCTACCTGACGACCAAGAAAAACCGGGCGACATCGGCGAAGTGGATCGGCATCCGTTTGTGTCGGGCCCGGCCCGGGAGTGATGACCCCGGATCGGCTCTTTGAACGCTGACGACGCGCGACACGCCGTGGTATCATACGCACGGGCAATGCTGCAACGTATGTCGATCCGCTGGGCACCGTGGATGGTCATCCTGATCGGTTCTGCGCTGCGCGCAGCACGGTACGGTGCGAACCGATCGTTGTGGGGCGATGAAGCGGCGTTGGCGCTGAACGTGATGGATCGCTCGATTGTCGAACTGCTCGGCCCGCTCGGCTATGCGCAGGCGGCGCCGTATGGCTTTCTGGTCGCGCAAAAAGGCGTGATCGAGGCATTCGGGGCGAGCGAAGCCGCGCTGCGCCTGATTCCATTTCTGGCGTCGCTGGTGTCGCTGCCGCTGGTATGGTGGCTGGCGAAAAGCATTCTGTCGCGTCCGGCGGCGCTGTTTGCGCTCGTGCTGTTCGCGCTCGGCGATACGCTGATCTATTACAGCGCGGAGGCCAAGCAATACGCACTTGACGTGCCGGCGGCGATGGTCGTGCTCTGTTTGGGCCAGCGCATCCGGGTCTGTGGCGCAACAGCAAGACGCCTCATCTTGTTCGGTCTGGCCGGCATCATCGGGATATGGTTTTCGCACCCGCTCGCATTTGTTTGCGCAGGCGTGGGGTTGACACTGATCGTGTGGGCGTATCAGCGCGGCGAGAGGCGGACGTGCTTCGCGCTGATCGCGGTCGCCGCGAGTTGGCTGGTCAGCTTTTTGCTCAACGGTTGGTTCGTGCTGCGCCATACGGCGTCGCGCGAGCACCTGACGAATCTGTGGCAGAACGCGTTCATGCCGATCCCGCTGTTCATGGGGCAGCACGCCGAACAAACGATGGACGCTTGGGCGTGGTATCCGCGAACATTTTTCGGTGTGTTTGATGACCCGATTGGTTTGGGCGCGCCGACGGTGGCCGCGGCGGCGTTTCTGGGCGGCGTGGTCGTTCTGTGGCGTCACGATCGCGCGGCCCTGGGGCTGATTGCCATGCCGATTGTTGCGGCGATGCTGGTCTCGGCGTTTGGGCTGTACCCGTTCGGGACCAATGCGCAGCTTCCGCCGTATGGCACGGACCCGAACCTGGCCCATCCGCCGATCGGCCGGTTTATCCTTTTCACGGTGCCGCTCTGGATCATCGTGCTGTCGACCTCGCTGGGCGCGCTGTGGTCGTCGCCTCGGCGCGGCGCGGCGGTCGGCGGGCTTGTGCTGGCCGCGGCGCTGCTTTTTTTCCCTGCAAAGACGGCGCTGACCCATCTGGCCGTGCCGCCCGATGTGCACGACGTGCGCGGGTTGATGATCGACCTGGCGGCGCGACTCCGGCCGGGCGACGTGGTCATGGTGCACTCCTACGGCCGCCGACCCGTCATGTATTATCACCAGCGGCTTGGGTGGTCCCAACCGCTTCGGTTTGTCCAATTCAAGGATCGATCAGACCTGCCGGCGTGGCAGGAGTTGCTCGACGCGGCGCCGCCGGGGACGCGCTACTGGCTGATCAGTGTCCACCACCCGCGCTGGCGGCTAAAGAGTGAAGCCGAACAGCAGGATATCATCAAGCTGATGCAGCACTATGCAAAACGGCGTGACCAACTCGACCGGCTTCGCACGTCAGCGATCCTCTTCACCACGGATCGTCCCCAGGATCGCGCCCATGAGAGACAAGACATGTAACTTCAACAGCGCACCATCTACAGCAACAAGGATGGGCCGAACCTGCTGGTCACCGGCGACGAGTTCGAGCCGATGGAAACGGCGCGCCGGCTGATCCACGAGCTAAAGCCATCCTGACCTTCAACTGTTCGTCCACCCTACCGTCATGGTGGCCCGCGTTGAGGCGCCGGGAAATTGGTTGGTGCCTGAATCTGCTATGCTGCGCATGGGCTGTCGCGATGGCGATAATCGGTTGGGGTCGTGATCGGGAGGACCGGTGGGATGAATGTTTCTTCGACAGCGGGCTCCGCCGCACCGCCAACGACCCCGGGTGATGTCGATACGGACAGGCGTTGGACGGCGGCTAAATCGGCTGATCTTTACGGCGTCGACCGGTGGGGCCACGGTTACTTCGCGGTCAACGAGGCCGGCCGGCTGGTTGTTCACCCGGATCAGGACCCGGCGCGGCGGATCGATCTGACCGAGTTGGTCAATCAGTTGCGCGCCCGCGATCTTCAACCGCCGCTGTTGATCCGCTTCACCGACATTCTCAAGCACCGCATCACGCGGATGCACGACGCCTTTGCCACGGCGGTAGCTGAAAACGAGTATCGAGGCGCGCACCGAAGCGTCTACCCGATCAAGGTCAACCAGCAGCGTCACGTGGTCGAGGAGATTCTCGATTTCGGCCGGCCGTTCGGCATGGGGCTGGAGGTCGGCTCGAAGCCGGAGTTGCTGGCGATCATGGCCATGGTCGAGGACGACGACACGCCGATCATCTGCAACGGCTTCAAGGACGACGAGTTTATCGAGGCGGTGATCCTGGCGGCGAAGATCGGCAAGCGGATCATCCCGGTCGTCGAGAAGTTCAGCGAACTGCGCCAGATCGCCCGCTACGCCGAGCAGCACGAGGTCATGCCGCCCATCGGGATTCGCATCAAGCTGTCGACGCGTGGCGAGGGACGGTGGGAGCAATCGAGCGGCCTGGGCTCGAAGTTCGGGCTTTTCACCTCGGAGGTGATCGAGGCGCTTCGGTTCCTGAGCGAAAAGGGCATGGCTGACTGCCTGAAGCTGCTGCACTTTCACCTGGGCAGCCAGGTGGTGAACATCGCCAACATCAAGAGCGCGGTCACCGAGTCGGCGCGGGTGTACGTCGAACTTCAACGGCTGGGCGCACACATTGAGTACCTCGACGTCGGCGGCGGCATGGGCGTCGATTACGACGGGTCCAAGCGTACCAGCGATTCGAGCATGAACTACACGCTCGATGAGTACGCCTCGAACGTCGTGTTCCACATCAAGGAAAGCTGCGATCAGGCGGGGGCGGCGCACCCGACGATCATTACCGAGTGCGGACGGGCGCTGGTGGCCTATCACAGCGTACTGGTGGTCAACGTGCTGGGCTGGAGCGGGTACGACAGGTTCGAGATACCCGGCGAACTGCCGCAGCCACAACCGGGGGTGGGATCGGGATCGGCCCGCCTGCCGCTGCCACTGGCGAACCTGTTCGATACATATCACGACCTGACCGAAGCGAACTTCCGCGAGTATTACCACGACGCGCAACTGGCGTGGAAGGAAGCGATTGACCTGTTCAAGATGGGCTACTGCACGCTCGAGCAGCACGGCCTGGCCGAGCGGCTGTACTTCGGCATCTGCTCGCGGGTGTTGAGCATCGTGCGCCGGCTCGATGCGGTGCCCGAGGAGTTTGCCGGGCTCGAGCGCGTGCTGGCCGACACTTACTTCTGCAACTGGTCGGTATTCCAGTCGCTGCCGGACAGTTGGGCCATCGGCCAGTTGTTTCCGATTCTGCCGACCCATCGGCTCGACGAGTATCCGGCCTGCCGGGGCGTGCTGGCCGATATCACCTGCGATTCGGACGGGCGCGTGGACCGGTTCATCGGCGCCCGCGAGGCGAAGCGAGTGCTCGAACTGCACCCTTACACCGGCAGCGATTATTACCTGGCGGTGTGCCTCGTCGGTGCGTATCAGGAGATCCTCGGCGATCTGCACAACCTGTTCGGCGACACCAACGCCGTCCATGTTTCGCTGGGCGAGGACGGCGAGGTGAATATCGACGAGATCATCGAGGGCGACACCGTCAATGAGGTGTTGCACTACGTTCAGTATTCGTCGCAGGATCTGCTGCGCGCCATGCGCAAACGGATCGAACGGGCGGTGCGTGAGAGGAAGCTGACACTCGAGCAGTCGCGACTGCTGCGACGGTTCTACGAATCAGGCCTGACCGGCTACACCTATCTCGAATGACGGCCACGTTGTGATCCTGCGGCGTCGCCACATCGACCTGATCCTTTCCGGTCGCAAGACGACGGAGATCCGGCTGTCGCGCACGGACATGCTTCAGAATCACATGACCCGATGGCGCCGCGGGCGAACGTATTACGGGCGCCATCATGTCATGCCGGACGACGCGGCACGCTTTGAGCAACTGTCGCCCTGGCGATATGGTGTTCAATTCATTCTCCCCCACAGCCCGCCATGAACCAGACCACGCCGGCACTTGGCAATTTTATCAATCACGCCGATCTGGCTGCGCTGATCGAGCGGACCAAGGCGGAGGACCTCGGTCCCGACGGACTGGACGTAACCAGCGTGCACCTGATCCCCACCGACCGGGGCGGTGCCGCGAGCATCGTGGCGCGTCAGCACGGCACCCTCGCCGGCGCCGCCCTGCTCGAATTGATCGCATCGACTTACGATGAAGCGGTGCAGGTGCGCAACGTGCTCACCGAGGGCAGCGCCCTTGGTGTGGGAACCGCCGTCGCCGAGCTTTCCGGGCCGGTTGGCGGCCTGCTGGCGATCGAGCGGGTGGCCCTAAACTTCCTGACGCATCTTTGCGGCATCGCAACGCTGACCGCGAGCTACGTCGCCGCGGTGGCGGGCACCGGCGCAACGATCTGTGACACGCGCAAGACGCTGCCGGGCCTGCGTGGACTGGAAAAATACGCCGTGGCATGCGGCGGCGGCGGCAATCACCGGCGTGGGCTGCACGATGCGATGCTTATCAAGGACAATCACCTGGCATACCTGTCCGCGGATCGGTGGGAAACTCAATTGCGTGACGCGATCCGCAACGCCCGCGCCGCCCGACCGGCGCCCGCATTCGTCGAGATCGAGGTCGACCGGATCGACCAGCTTCGATCCACGCTCGCGTGCAAGCCGGATTTCGTGCTGCTGGACAACATGAGCACGCAACAGCTTCGCCAAGCCGTGTCGATCCGCAACGCCGAAGCGCCCGCCGTGCAATTGGAAGCCAGCGGTGGCGTGACGCTCCAAACGGTGCGCCAGATCGCCGAGACAGGCGTTGATCGGATCTCCGTCGGCGCGATCACACATTCAGCGCCCGCGCTGGACCTGGCCATGGACGCCCTCTGATGGAAACGACCAAACAAGGCGATGATTCGATCGATGCTGCATTGCTCGACCGGCTGCTGGGTCAAAACGATTTTGTCAACGTCGCGCAATTGGACGATTCGAGCGACCGATCGGCCGACGCCGTGCGCGGGGAGCTGAACCGTCTGCGCGCCGCCGGCTGCGCGTTTCAATGGCACCCGCAACGGGGCGTGCGGCTCGAGGCCAGCGGCATCGGCGCGTGGGCCGACTACCTGCACTGGCGCTTCGGCGAGCGGCGCCCGATCGACGTATACGGCGACATTGCCAGCACGCAGGATGCGGCGCGGCGCCGGCTCGAATCGGTGGGCGCCGCGGCGGACGGCGCGCTGGTGATCGCCGATCATCAATCCGCCGGCAGGGGCCGGCTGGGACGACGCTGGGTCGCACCCGCGGGCAGCGCCGTGTTACTCAGCCGCGCGTGCGTTACGCACGAGGGTATGAAGGCGCCCTCGACCGATGCGTTGATGATGGCGACCGCCGTCGCCGTGGCCGAAGCGATCGAGTCGGCGGCCGGACCGCCCGCATGGCGCGTCGATATCCGCTGGCCCAACGACATCCTCGTACAGGGGCGGAAACTGGCCGGGATCCTTGTCGAGCGATTCACGCCGGCCGATGCGCCCACGCTCAGCGCCGCGATCATCGGCGTGGGCATAAACGTCGCCCTCGACCGCGACCAGGTGCCGGATCAACCGGCCAACTTGCGCGACACGATGACGAGCCTTGCCATGCTCGGGCGGCCGGTCGATCGGCTCACCGTGCTCGCCCGGGTCACCGAATCTCTCGATCAGGTGCTGGCCGATCCCGACGCACCGTCGTTGATCGGCCGATGGCAGCAGCGCAACACGCTGATGGGCGATCGCATCACGCTTCAGTGCGACGGCCGCGAGATCGTCGGCGACGTGGTCGACCTCGACCCGCACGACGGGCTGATCGTGCGGACCGACACGGGCAGCCTCGTGCACCTGCCCGGCGCCACGACCACGATTATCAGGCCGTAGCCGTCCTTCCCCACCGGCAACTCCGGACCGACCGGTGATTGACCATCGAACTGATCTAATGAATAAGCCGCGCGCGGCCAGTTTCCGTTGCCTGACCGCTCCCTGACGGTCGCGGCTGGTAAAGTCAAGTATCCGAAGTTCAATAATCGCGCCAGAGAAGCGCATCGGTCTGCGCCGCCGCGAAAACAGTGTGCTTCTGGTGTCGTCTTTAGAATGATTTTGTAACCGCCATCAGAACAGCTATCTGCAAATCTTCTTGCTGCTCTTGGTGCCTTGGTGGCGAATCCGGGTTAAACAAAAACCGGCCGACCCTTTGCGGGGGCCGGCCGGGATTGTGAACTGTTGACGTGCCTCCGTACACGAATCGGGGCGTCCTTGCGGGGTCGCGCCTCCGGGGGTTCCGGGGGCGCTTAGGCGCGGCGCTGGCGGCGCAGGATCAGCAGGCCGCCCATGGCCAGCAGTCCAAGCGTCGCCGGCTCGGGAACGATGAACAGCATGAACGGGGAACCGCTTTGCCCGCCAAACGCCGTGTCGTTACGGATCAGCGGTTTATTGAGCGCCTCGTCGAAGCTGCTGCCGTTCCACCGTACCAGGTTGTGGTTATACCCGTCCGTGCCAACTCTGGAGACCCAGAGTGAGCCGTCCGGGGCAAACGCCGGCCAGAAGAGGGTGCCGGTGCCCGCATGATTGGCGAAGATGCTCGAAGTGCCCAAGGCCAAATTGTGCGCAACGACGTTGTTGTTGCCGCGGTTAACCACAAACAGGTTCCCGTGGCGGATCGTCATGCCCCACGGTGTGTCTAAGCCATCGCCGGCGGTCATGATCGTCGAATTAAAGGTTCCGTTGGGGTTGTACATCCGCACAGCGTTACCAGTAACGTCGGAGATGTATATCTTGCGATCCGGCCCGACTTCGACGTCAGCGCCGAATGCGGTATCCGCGGTGATGTCGATGTTACTCCCAACTTGGTTGCCTGCCAGATTGAACTTACGCACGGTTTGGTCGTTTTGGAAAAGCTGGTGATACAGGCCGTCCGGTCCCCAGTCAGCGCCGGTATTCGTAGAACTCCCGAGGCCGGAGATGGGGAAGTCGCTCTGAAAGACACCCGACTGATTGTATATTTGAACCTTATTAGATTGGCTCGCCGACACGTAGATGTTGCCGTCCGGTCCAAGAGTGATGTCACGCACGGACCTTGGGCCAAACGCCTCGAAGACCGCCGTGGGCGGGGAGCCAGACGCCCAGCCCTTCAGGTCAGGCATGTTTCCATTGTCGCCTCCGACCCAGATATCCACGAGCTGCGCGCCCGCCGGCGCGCTGATCAGCGCGATGAGTGCAACTGCCAGAATCAGAGTTCTTGAAATACTATGCATCGTTTGTTTCTCCTTTTGATCTTGCGATGCCAAAGTGAAATATGGGCACATGTCCCGCCGGGCGTCACACGCATGGGTCCGGCGATCTCGAAAAACCGATTTATAACGCTCAGTTACGGGGAACGCGATTGTGATTGCGTGGCCATCTCCCTTGCGGCGCGATCGGCGCGACCTCCATGTACACCGATCGCCGCCGATTCAGTAGCGGGGCATTTGAATGTGACGCGGGTCCTTCATTGTCCCTCCGAGGCACCACACCGAAACCAATTCTATCATGTAATATGACCCGGATGCAAGCGTTCTTGGCGTAGCGGGGGGGGGTGGCGTAAGTTATTTATTTTCAACTGTTTGCGTCCAAAAAAACTTCGCCGATGCAAGACGTCTGGGCCCATTTAGCCCCGGGCGTGTTCGCCT
>CAUYYV010000150.1:0-7959 GCA_963577075.1 Phycisphaerae bacterium | reverse complement strand
CCGCCTTCACCGTCACGTCCACCGCATCCGAGTGGTCGCAGAACATGTCCGGGTGGGTGCGGGCATCGACAATCTGGTATGCGCCCTTGCCGTGGGCCGCCGTCAAACGATCGTGGAGGTCGATCCGCCTGCGGTGCGTGCCCGGAATCACGCGCAGGCAGCCATTGACAATCGTCGTGTCGGTCAGGTAGTAAGAGAGGAAGAGGTACTGGGGCCACGGGGCACAACTGATCGGATCGTTCCAATTGGTCCAATCCTGGTGCCAGTATAGCGCCTCGCCACCTGGCGGCTTGCTGATGATCTGGACCTGCCGCGGCAGCGAAAAATCATCGAGCCCCATGATCTGCAGCGTGTCACGCATCTTGGACCAGTGGAGCAATCGATCCATGATCGGATCGTCATTTTCCGGCACGTGGATGTCAGAGCCCTGAAATTTCCAGTGAGGAGGCGGAGTCTCGACCGCATCGATCATTCGGTTGGATGTGTGCTGCAACTCGACAAGAAAATATTCGGGCAGCACGTCATCGATCACGCAAAAACCGTCGCGAACCAACTGTCCTCGTTTTTGATGGATCAGGTCAGGTGTCATCATGTCAACCGTACAAAGATACGGTTCGATAGACAAGGCAGATCACCACCCCTCGATGAACTCGAGCCAGTTGCCCTCCGGGTCGCAGGCGTAGACGACGCCGATGTGCTTGCCGCCGCCGTCCTTGTACTTCGGCTCGGTGACAAAGCGCACGCCCCTGGCGGCGAGAGTCGCGTATGTTTCCCGGAGGCTGTCAACGTTGAAACAGACGTGCACGGCGCCGAGCACGTGCTGGTGGAAGTGCCCCTCGCCGGCAGGCGGATCGATGTAATGGATAAGCTCGATCTGGTGGTCGTCTTCGAAGCCTATGAACACGAGCCTTCGCCTCGCACCGGGAACGCCGGTGTGATCACCCTGCGGCGGCGCGATCGAATCCAGCTCAAGCAGCACCTTCAGTCCGAGGCTCTCGGTGTAGAACCGGACCATCTTGTCAAGGTCCTGCACCACGATGCCGGTATGGTGAAATCCGCTGATCATGATCTGCCTGCGCGCAAATCATACGTGATGGAAGCAAGGGCCGTGTTCAAATCAGTTCCGGTATTTCCCCACGACCCCTGGGCGGGGGCCGCCCCTGATTTGCCTCTGCAAATGCCCTGCCCGATCGCAAAGGTCGCCCGGTGTATCAGTGCACCGGGACAAATGAGGGCTTGATCCCCGGGTAATCGGCCGGCTCGCGACCGCCATAAAACCATTTGAGAGGCAGGATCTTGCGGCACTGAACCATCACCTTTCTGCCCGCGAGGTCGGTATTGACATCAGGCAGGTCCGTGATGTCACGATACATCTGCGCGACGTCCTTCTTTTCGCTCAGGTACCCGCTGGCCTGGTACGCGACCGTGACGCGATCCTTGCCGACGTGGACGGATGGGTATGTCCACCGCCCGTCAGCGGGGCTGTTCTCGATGAAGGCGGGGTCGCATTCAATCGCCGGTTGCCCCGGCGGCGCGTACAGGCCGGCCGGCCGCACCACGCGGATCGGGCCGGGCGCGACCCACGCGGTGTCGTGCATCGACTCGATGTTCTGGAAGAACTCCCAGATGCCCCCGCCATTGCGGCTGATCGCCGCCGACATCCGCGTGCGCACGTAACCCCGCTTGAACTCGTCCTCGCTCTGCTGGTTCCACACGCACAAAAGGTGCCCGTTGGGCAGCGTCCTAATCTGCCCCGGCGCGGACACCGATGCCAGCATCGTCGGCTGCGGCTCGCACCACGTCTCACCGTCGTCGGTGGACCAGGACTGAAACAGCCGGCCCAGGTGCGTGCGCATGATCATCAGCAGTCGGCGGGGCGCACCGGTTTCCGGCACGGCCGGCAACTCCGTGACGGACGGCTCGTTGACCTTGCGGCAGATGCTGTTCATGTCCTGCATGACAAAGAGTGTGCCGCCCTGGTTGCACTGCCAGGTCCGGCCCCCGTCGTCGCTGTAGCAGACCACGATGACGGAGATGCCCTTGTCGAAATGGTGGCCCACCGTGTTGATCCACTGGTTGCGCACCAGCCGGCCCGGTCCGGGCATCGGCCGATCCTCGACGCACGGCACCGTGAAAAACATCGGCACCACGATCCTGCCGGCGCTCGTGACGATCGCCGAGTCCTGCAGCGAGACGGTGTTGAAAAAACCCGGCGGCGTCAGCCTCATCGGCGGCGACCATGTCTCGCCCAGATCATCTGATCGCCAGAACACGACCCAGCTTCCGGCGCCGAAATCCGGGTAAGGCGTTTCCGCCGGCGGTGCGTTGCGGATCTTGCCCACGAGTCCGAGGGCGTTTTTTCCGTCCCGCAGCTTGAGTAAGGATGTGGCGAAAATATCGTCGCCATTTGTATCCTTGAGCAACTTCTGGTCGGACCAGGTCAAACCACCATCCTCGGAGAAGTTGGAGATACCCCCGGACGCGTGCAGCATCCGTCCGTCGTCGAGGTCCAGGAAGCTGGACGTGTGGCTGTACGGGTGATACTGCGTCGAGATCACCAATCCCGGAAGGGTCATCGGCTTGTGTGTCATAATGATTCTCTTTTCTGGGGTTAAGACATCGGGACAAAGCAAGGCTTGAGCCCCGGATGGTCGGCCGGCTCGCGCCCGCCGTAAAACCATTTGAGCGGCAGGATCTTGCGGCGTTGGGTATCGCCGTGGTTAAGGTCCTTTCTACCGTGCATGTCGCGCGTGGCGGTGCGGTACATCTGCGCCACGTCGTCCCGCTCCTCCAGATAGCCGGCGGCGGAGTAGGAGACAATGACACGATCGTCGCCAACGAAGACGGACGGGTACGTCCATCGCCCGTCGGCGGGACTGTTCTCGATGAAGGCGGGGTCGCATTCAATCGCGGGCTGCCCCGGCGGCGCGTACAGGCCGGCCGGCCGCACCACGCGGATCGGGCCGGGCGCGACCCACGCTGTGTCGTGCATCGACTCGATGTTCTGGAAGAACTCCCAGATGCCCCCGCCATTGCGGCTGATCGCCGAAGAGATCCGCGTGCGCACGTATCCACGCTTGAACTCGTCCTCGCTCTGCTGGTTCCACACGCACAGCAGGTGACCGTTGGGCAGCGTCCTAATCTGCCCCGGCGCGGACACCGATGCCAGCATCGTCGGCTGCGGCTCGCACCACGTCTCACCGTCATCGGTGGACCAGGACTGAAACAGTCGGCCCAGGTGCGTGCGCATGATCATCATCAGCCGCGGCGGCAACCCGGCGTCCGGATCGGCGGGCAGCTCCGTCACGGACGGCTCATTGACCTTCCGGCAGATGCTGTTCATGTCCTGCATGATGAAGAGCATGCCGCCCTGGTTGCACTGCCAGGTCCGACCGCCGTCGTCGCTGTGGCAGACCACGATGGCGGTGATGCCCTTGTCGAAATGGTGTCCGATTGTGCTGACCCACTGGTCGCGCACCAGCCGGCCCGCCCAGGGCATCGGCCGATCCTCGACGCACGGCACCTGGAAAAACATCGGCACCACGATCCTGCCGGTGCTCGTGACGATCGCCGAGTCCTGCAGCGAGATGGTGTTGAAAAAACCCGGTGGCGTCAGCCTCATCGGCGGCGACCAGGTCTCGCCCAGATCATCCGAGCGCCAGGACACGACCCAGCCTCCGGCGCCAAAATCCGGGTAAGGCGTTTCCGCCGGTGGTGCGTTGCGGATTTTGCCCACGATCCCGAGAGCGTTTTTGCCGTCCCGCAGCTTGAGCACGGACGTGGCGAAAATGTCGTCGCCGTTTGTATCCTTGAGAAACCTCTGGTCAGACCAGGTCAAACCCCCATCCTCGGAGAAGTTCGAGACACCCCCGGATGTGTGCAGAATCCGCCCGTCGTCGAGCTGAACAAAGCTCGACGTATGGCTGTACGGGTGCCATTGCTCCGAGATCAGCAGATTCGGCAGCGTCATCGGTTGGTGTGTCATCATTAACCTCACGGGCAAATCGCTCGCGCCCGCCGCATAATGGTTGTACCGCAAATGTCACGGCCACAAAAGCGCCCGAGCCGTTGCGGATCCATCGTGTTGCGATAGACTTGACGACATGGACATCTCACGTCGCTGGCAGAAGGAACCCGGGGCGAGGGTGCAGGGGTCACGGCCGCTTGACCGCTCGAAGGTGCAGTCGCCGTGCATCGTGCGCAAGCCCGCCGGCGGCTACCGACTCTTCTACACCGCGGTGGGGCCGGACAAGCCGTTTCCCACATGCCATGGCTACCTTCTCAGTGCGGTCTCCGACGATGGGTTGTTGTTTCGTGCCGAACCCGGTATCCGCATGGCGCCACGGCAGGCGTTGCCGTACGCGTGCCTTCGGGTAATCGCGCCCACCGTCACCACTCGGGCAAGCGGCGGCTGGCGCATGTACTTCGAGGCGCGCGGTCCGGCGAATCAGCCCGCGGTCATCTGCAGCGCCGTTTCCGACGACTTGCTGAACTGGGAATATGAAGATGGCATCCGCTTTCAAACCACCGGCGGTGTCGGCGCCCCCCGTTACCTTGCGCTGCCGGACGGCCGCGGCCGGATCTATTGTTGCGGTTGTGACCAGCAGCCCGGGAGCGTTGGCAAAAAATCCGAGGAGGGCGTATTCAGTGCCGTCACCTCCGATGGCCTGAACTTCGAGCGTGAGCCGGGCCTGCGCTTGCCGAACGGTCAAACGGAGCATGAAAGGAGCATCAGCGCGGCCGAAGTCCTCGCGCCGACGACCGCAGGCGACATGTGGACCATGTTCTATTCACCATGGCAGGATGCGCCTCCTGGAAGTGTCATACCGGTTCACCCGTGCGATGATCCCAATGCAGTCGAGAACGGGGTCAGCGCCGATTTTGCCGCCGCGTCGATCGCATCGGATATGGCCGGGTTCCGGTCGCGGATCTTCGTGGCCTATTCGACCGACGGCCTGGCATGGGGGCCTGGCAAGTGCGCGATCGAAGGCGCAGGGTACGGGGGTGTCGGGGGAGACGCGGTCCACGCCGAGGACATGTCCCTGATCGAGATCGGCGACGGCAGATACCGGATGTATTATGCGGCCTGCGACGCGCACGGGAACTGGCGGGTCGTCAGCGCAGTCACGACCGATCCGGGCATATCAACGTGAACTCGGTGATGCGACGCGGTGGTGTTTGACATGCCCTTTTGCGTAGCGCGTCCAGCCGGTAAGCTTGCCCTCGTTGTTGTAGCGGTACACGTTGCGGCGCTCTCGCGGAATTGCCAGCCGATTATCGACGAAATTCTTCGTTTCATGACCCTTGAGAATCTTCGGATAAAGCATTTCCGTCAGGATGACGTGGTGAAACCGGCGGATCTGGTATCGCTCATATTTCGAAAGACGATGTTCGACCGGCCCTTCGCCGGCCATCACGGTCACGAGCACGTACTGGTTGGGCCCCGTCCGCTTCAATATGCCCAGCTTTTTGATCTGGCTGATGGTCTTGTTGAACGCGGCCTTGCCGGCTTGGTCAGCTGAAGCGCGTGCCCACGCCTTCAGTTGTTGTGCGTGATCGATGAAGAACCGGGGATCATCCGCCATGCTATCGATCCACGCCTTTAGCCGCCGGCGCAGCGACCGGTTGGCGAACACGGGTCTTGGCTCGTTAAAAAGTTCATCGATGCCATGGCGTGTCACGTTGAGCGCCTTGCGGGCATACGCCGCTTCTCGCCGCGCCGCGCGCTCGGCCCTGACGGCCTTGACATGCTGCGACCCGGCCTGCGCGACGGCATTCGAGGTCTGCGCAGTGGGTTGGCTTTTGTGTCTGGCTTCAGCGGCGTTGAGCCGGGACTTCGCCTGGCGCGTCGTACCACGCGCCTTGGCGAACTTGTCATCTGCGCGCTTCGACTCAGCCTCCGCGGCGGTCAGGCGCGGCAGCGCAATGCGATACGCCTTGCCGGCGGCGGTTATGGCGGTACGCTGCTCGGCGTTGAAACCCCGCTTCAACAGCACCGCCGGCGGATCCGATTTGTCCACGTTGAACAGGCGGAACAACGCGGACCACCCGGCGATGCGTCGTTGCAGGTTGCCCGCGGCGTAGTAAATCTCGAGCAACCGGCCATCTCGGCTGTAGGTGCGCAGCTCGTTATCCAATGAATAAAAGGTGATGAATCCGGGTGCCGAGTAATAATGTCCATTGTGGGCGAACACGCCGATGTCGACGCGGTTGGATTGCATTGGCGAATCCGGCGCGATGGGTCTGCGCGCCGGGTAATCCACGAAAATCTCCGCCTCGGCGCTGTTCTCGCGCGGCACGATCCGGACGCGCTTGGGGTCACCGCGCAACAGGATCCAGTGCCAGGTCAGATTCCGGCGGTTCGGGTCAATGCTGCGCTTGGCGCTGACCACGATTCGCCGCTGGTAATCGCCGTGGCGAACGATACGCGCGATGACCGCAGACGTATTGCACAGCTCCTCGGATCGATTGGCCCCAAATCCGGGGTAGGCGGCGGGCGTGTCCTCCCCGATGACCTCCAGGTGCAACAGCGGAGGCATTGTTGCCAGCTGAATGCCCTGCGCCATGCCCACCATCTTCACCGGGTCCACGTCAGTCCCCCGAAACACCGTCGGGTGCGCCTTGCCTGTGAGGTATTGTTTGGGACCGCTGATATGCTTGTTGCTGCTACGAAAGATCATCTGCAGCGTGGGCATGAGCAGTCCCGTCTTCTTGAGTTTTTCCTTCACCTTCGGACGGAACGCCGCGAGCGTGTGCACGAACGCGCGCACGAAGACACGATCGGATCCGGACGACCCCTGGGGCACGACCACGTACGGTGAATTGGTCGCCAAGAGATCGCCGTACCCTTTTGGCCCGTTGTGGCCGGGATCGTGGTCCTGGTGCTCTGGGTAAACGTACAGATCATTGGATCGGTACTGGCTGTACAGAAACCGCATGCCGGCGTCGGTGGTGTAATAGGCGGAGCGGGCATTGCTGCCGTATCGATCGATGGGCCCGGCGGTCGAGGAATTGCCGATCGTCACGAAACTGTTGAGCCGTCGCTGCGCTCCCCAATGGATGCGTTTTTCCTTCTCGTCAGCCGTGTACCGAACCGACTTGAGCTGCAGAAAGGACGAGACGTTGACCGTCGAGTGCCCACCGTCCCGGTTGTCGTAGTAGTCGCCCGCGTTGCCCGCGGCCGTCCCCCGGGCGTACCACTGATTGACCAACGCGCACTCTCTGGCGCGATGCTTGCAAACACGCATGGCGTCGGCGCGCACAGCAGGCTGCACGGCCACGGTCGCAGCGACGAAGGGCAACAGCTTGATGATGCGTCTTATCGGCTTCAATATTCGTTTCGAGGGCCGTACCACCGGTCGATGCACGTGTTTGGTTACTTCCAACAATTGTATGCCTTGCGATTGATGGTGCATCACGGAGATCACCGGTAAAACGTCGTCGGCTCAGCGATGTCAAGGCCACGAAACAGGGCGCCGCTGCTCGGCCGCTCATCCGATTGAATCGGCAATAAGCAAGAATAGCAGAGTCTGCATCATTCGCATCGACCGGCCTGCTTTTCGGCGATGCGATAGAGATATCTGTGCCCGCGCAAGAAAAGGTCGGGGCCGACGGCGGCGGCCGAGGCACTGAAACGATCGTCGAGACGATTGATCGCCAGCACCCGGGGTTGGTCATCGTGACTGATGACAAGCGTGGTGCCGTCGCGGCCTGTTATGTAGACGCGACCGGCGGCGGCGATGGGCGAGGCGTAGATGTTGCCGATGCCGTCGAGCCGAAACGCGCCGGGCCGGTCCCGCCCGGTCGCCGCATCGACGCGGGTGAGAACGCCCTGGTAATGACTCACAAAGTAGAGAGAGTCCGCGTAAAGCAGCGGCGAGGGTACGTACGGCGTGCGCCGTTTGCGCGACCAGGCGACGCGGTCGGTGCCGGTGATGTCGCCCCGGGCGCCGTCGAGCC
>CAUYYV010000149.1:0-7971 GCA_963577075.1 Phycisphaerae bacterium | reverse complement strand
ACGGCAGTGTGCTACTGGACGACACTGCGGCCATTGCGGCGCCGTTTCAAGACCATCACGAGCACCGCCGGGTGGTGATCTCCAAGTTGCGCCCCCTGCCGGCACCATCGACGCCCAACCACGCCACACCGGCGACCGGTGATGACATCTGCCTTCTTTAGGGCCCGTCACTCGGCGCACCCGCGGACAACTCTTCTTCAGCTATGACCAAACTCGTTGGCGGCTTTGCGTTGCAGCACCTACCCTGTAAACCGATGGCGCAAGTGCAATGCCTGCGAATGACCTGCCCGGCGAAGGTAAATCTGACACTTTCCGTCGGCGCACCTGACGCCACCCACGATGGCATGCACCCGATCGCCAGCCTGATGGTGGCGTTGCGTTTCGCCGACTATTTGATGATCGAGCAGACAAACGGCCCGTCACGATTCGAAATTGCTTTTTCCGGGGCGTCTGCCGAGACAAAGGTGGACTGGCCGCTCGAGGAGGACCTGGCCTACCGGGCACACGAACTGCTGGTCGACCATACCGGCCGCGAGTTGCCCGTTCGCCTCATACTTGCCAAGCACATCCCGCCGGGCGCGGGTTTGGGCGGCGGATCAACCAATGCGGCCACCACGTTGATAGGGCTTGATCGGATGTTCGACCTGCAACTGGGCGCAGAGACCTTAACCGAGTTGGCCGGTCAACTCGGCAGCGACGTGCCCTATCTCGTTGGCGCAAAACTGGGGCGACCGTTCGCGATGGTCAGCGGGTTCGGCGAAACGGTCACGCCAGTTACGATGCGCAAACGGATCCAGATGGTGCTTATCTTCCCGCCGTTTGGCTGCGCGACGGGGCGGGTGTACCGCCAGTTCGACACACTGGTTGAACCCACGAAACGGGCAGACGCAGCAAGGGCGGCCGCCCCGACCAAGCAGCAACGCGTGCTCCCGGACGCGCCGTTTAACGATCTGACCGACGCTGCCTGCCGCGTGCAACCGCGCCTTGGAGAACTGATCGATAAACTTCGCATGGCATTAGACATGCCCGTTCACGTGACAGGAACGGGTTCGGCGCTTTTTATTATTCGACCCCATACAGCAGACATCAATGCAATGGCAGCAAGAGTGAAAGACATAACCGCCCTGCCCGCCTTAGCCACTTCCACGACCTGACCCTTCACGGCGCGCCGGCGACCCGCTTCTCGATAAGTTGTCGATCCGCCGCATTGAGTTGACGCAACGGATCGAGCCATAAAAACTCGTTGAGTTCAAGACATCGGTGATACAGCCGCCGCGCCTCTTTCACCCACCCCACGCCCCAATACAGATCGGCGGCAAATCTATGGGCATCAACACTGAACGGGCTTTTCTCGAGCAATTGATCGACGAGCGCGATCGCCCTGCCCATGTATTCTGGCTCTTCCAGCCACAGCGCAGCACGGTCGTACAAGCTAATCCGCCAGCGCAGCATCGCCATGTCGTCCAGCCCCGCCGCGGCGGCCCGATCAAAGGCCGCCAGAGCACGATCGATCCGCTGTCTAGCTTGCACGGACTGGTATTGCCGGGCGAGCACGTCCGCTTCCTGCAGGCGCAACCTGGCTTGCCAGCGATACGGAGCGGGGTCGATGGGCATCGCCTCGATGGCACGATCGAGGTGATCGATCGCGACCGCCAACCGTTTGCCACGCAGCGCCCGCGAGGCCGATGCCAGTTGGTCCTGATGCGCGATGACCGCGGGCGCGTGCCATCCCGGTCCCAACCACGCGACGACTACCAGCAAGGCGACCAGCACGTAACCACGGGCATGGCACATTTCTTGTCCGACATCTGCCGCCGGCCGGGCCGCGGCGACAGCGATCATAAACCACGCCAACGTGACCGAGCCGTTGTGAAAAAAGCTCATCTCGATCTGGTTGTGGACCAGCAACACGACCGCCGCGGCCAGCAGACCCAGATTCATCCAACGGGTCGACATCCACTGGCGGTTCTGGAGCATGGCGACAACGGTGACAAACCCACCGACGGCCAAGGTCCATACCACCAATCGCTCCCCGCCGAGCATCTTCTCGAACTCGAACAGCAACTCGCCTATGAATACCATGGCCATGACGATCGCGGCCCAGCCAAGCGCATTGGGGCGAATCTCGAATGGCGAGTCGCCGGGCAACACCGTTGGCTGATCAGTGGTATCGAATGCCCAAGCGGCGCGAGTTGCCCCGCGCCACAGCCATGCCAGCAGCAGCAAACACCACGCCGCACCGCCCACGCCCAACATTACCGTGTAATCGATCAAAACGTTATGAGCGCTGTCTACCTCCTCGGGGTTGAGTGGGTTCTTATAAACGGCATAGGCCTGGTCAAACCCGTTGGGACCAAGGCCCGCGATCCGGGCCGACCACGATGCCTCGGCCATCATTGCCGCAGATGCCTGCCAATAGTAATAGCGGAACAGCATGCTCCGCGGCCCCTCGGGCGTCGACGGCGACCCCATCGAGCCGCGGACAAGAACGGCGATGATTGCCAAGGAGACCAACCCGATTGCCACAGGCGCCAAGATCCGACGTAACACGGCTTGATGCCGGCGCCCGACGGCACAGACCGCAGCGATCAGACAAACAGCGATCAGCAGCGCAACCATGGCGCCCTTGGATAGTGACAATCCCACGCATACCAGCCCCGCGGCCACGAGCAACGCCATCACCATCGCCATTGACAAGGACCGCCTTGCTGCCAACCCCGCCGTCAATGTCACCGCCAGCGCCGTCCACGACGCTGTGATCGAGCCGAATATGTTCGATAGTGCAAAGGCACCCGTCGCATCGCCGCCAAGCATCCGCCGGTTAAACATCTTATGAAACGGCGAGTCTCTCACCCAGCCTTTACTCTTGAGCAATGAATCCTCATTGTTCAGGTACTCGTTGACCGCCTGCGGTTGCTCGCGCAGAACGAACCAGACGGCGTCCAGCGCCAAGGGCAGCAACATCGCGACCAGCGCAGCGGCGATGAGCCGTCGGGGCCTGTCATGCTCGGCCAAGTGCACCGCCGCCAGCGCTACGCAGACAGCGCTCAGCCATTGTGAGCAACGGATCAGGTTGTCAAAATGCCGCGGCATCTGGCAGATGCACGCCGTGCAGCCAATGAGCACCAATACCGACGCAAGCCATCGCACCCTGCCACCCGCCGCGACGTGGGCTGCGATGCCCAACGCTGCGATCAGCACCGACACGATGCTCAGCACGATCAACGCCGTCGGCCCGAACACCATGATCGGTAGCACATGGGGTTCATAGCGTGGGTCAACATCCAGATAAACGACCGGATTGAACCCCACCACGGCCTGAATCAGCACCACCGAGAGCAATCCGGCGGTGGCGGCCATCAACAGCGCCGGCCCATGCGTCGCGCGCACCCGAAGATTCACGTCCCTAGTTCGACGTTGAGATACGGCCCGCCTGCCCATCATCGTCACATTGTAATACGTTGGCGATACACCCATCACTTCCAAGCCCGGCATCGGTCGCCCGTGGCGAGCGACGGCCGGGCTTGGTGATCAATGACGCAGACAGACCTTGTACAGTAAAAAAAACCCCCGGCGGGTGGTGGGGGCCCGCAGGGGTGGAGGAGGGAGAAGGAAGCGGTTCGTGGCCGGCCATGGCCAAGTCGGTGTTGCCCGCGGTGGCGGACGGGCCGACGGTAATCCATTGGCAGTCATCCGTAACTGGCGCACCATCCTTGCCGCTGCCGCCCTCGCAAGCGCTGCGTGACCCCAGATAACCACACAAATTTTTTGCCGGCGCATACGGTCCGAGCGCTACCACGCCGCAGTCGGCCGGGCCGGAGTAGTTGCATCATTAACTGCACCCCACCGAGTTGCCGCAGTTCAGGCACTTGTAGCAGGTGCCGCTGCGGACAGTAATCGTTCCACAAACGTCGCAGGCCGGTGCGTCGGCCTGCATCTCTTTCATTGCGGCGGTCAGCGTTAATCCCTTGGTGGTAGCATCATCACCTTGCTCGGCAGCTGAGATGGATTTTGATGCCAGGCCTGGGTTTTCCATATCACCCACTCGACGAGACGCGTCAACGATGCCGTCGGCGACGGCCTTTGCTCGCCCGCCGCCGTTACGGCCATTGCTCTTTTCCGACTCGTCACTTGCCGACGCCTGCGCTATCGGGCGGTCACGCTGCACGGGCGTCGCCAGCTTGATCGCCTCGGTGGTTGACTCCTCGAAATCGCCCGATCGCGACCCACGCCGCGGGGCGTTGGCCGCACGATATCCGGGAATGAACTGCATCCCCATCCAGCGGAAGATGTAATCGACAAGGCTTTTGGCGAACGGAATGTCGGCGTTGTGCGTCATCCCCGCAGGCTCAAACCGTTGATGGGTGAACTTGTTGACCAGCGATTCGATGGGCACGCCGTATTGCAGTGCGACGCTGATCGCCGTGCCCAGTGAATCCATCAGCCCGCCGATGGTCGAACCCTCCTTGGCCATGGTGATAAACAGTTCGCCCGGCCGGCCATCGTCGGGATAGAGTCCAACGGTCAGATAGCCCTCGTGGCCAGCGACGCTGAATTTGTGAGTCATCGAATTTCGCGTATCGGGCAGCCGGCGGCGCATCGGCCGCTCGACAATACGCTCGACGACCTTCTCGACTGGCGCTGCATCATCGCCACCGGCGATCTGACCGGCGACCGCCGCAACGTCCAACGCCACTTCCTGCCGAGCAGCCTCGATGCCGTCCTCGTCTTCTACCTCGTCGTCCTCGGCACTGGTGTTCAACGGTTGGCTGAGCTTGCAACCGTCGCGATAGAGCGCATTGGCTTTGAGTCCGAGTTCCCAACTGAGCCGGTAGGCTGCCTTGATATCGTCGACCGATGCGGAGTTGGTCAGGTTGATCGTCTTGCTGATCGCCCCGCTGATAAACGGCTGGGCGGCGGCCATCATGCGAATGTGACCCTCGACATCGATGAACCGCTTGCCGTGCGGCCCGCAGGTATTGGCGCAATCAAAGACTGCCAAGTGCTCCTGCTTCACATGCGGAGCGCCCTCAACTGTTTGCCTACCGCAGATGGCGGTGTTGAGTGCAGCGATTTGCTGATGGGTCAGGCCAAGCGACGCGAGCACGTTCAGATCGCCCGGCGCGGTCTGGGCCCCGAGGTCCAGCCGTTCGGTCGCTTTGTCGCCGAGCACCCAAGCACCGAAAGCGTGTTGAAGTTCAAACACGGTGGGCAGCGAGTCGATGACACGCTTCAGATCGTCGTCATTGAGCCCGCGGGCGCGCAGCAAGTCGGCAAAAGTCGCGTACTCGGCGTCTGTTCCTGTCCCGTCCACGCCCGGCACCGGCACGTCGAGCCCGAGCGTGCCCATGACATAGGTACAAATGTCCTTGATCTGCTGCGCGTCGTAGCCAAGGCTGACCAGCGCCGGCTTGAGCGATTGATTGACGATCTTGAAATACCCGCCGCCAGCGAGCTTCTTGAACTTGATCAGGGCAAAATCCGGCTCGACACCGGTCGTGTCGCAGTCCATCAACAGGCCAATCGTCCCCGTCGGTGCGATCACGGTGGTCTGCGCGTTGCGGTAACCGTGTTGCTCGCCGAGATTAATCGCCTCGTCCCACGCGCCTCGGGCATGGTGGATCAACTGCTCGCTATTGGTGATGCCAACGTCGCCGGCATCCAGGTCGTCGACCTCGATCGGCATGGGGCAAATTTCCAGCCCCTCGTAGCCGCCCGACTCATGGCGACCGGCGTCGTCGCCATCGCGTGGCACGCCATAAGCAGCCCGACGATGATTGCGGATCACACGCAGCATGTGCTCGCGGTTCCTGAAATATCCTGGGAATGGGCCCAACTCAGCCGCCATCTCCGCGCTGGTGGCATACGCCCTGCCGGTCATCATCGCCGTGATCGCGCCGCTGATCGCACGTGCTGTCGGCGAGTCGTAGGCGACTCCCGCCTGCATCAGCATCGCGCCCAGGTTGGCATAGCCCAACCCCAACGTGCGAAACTCATGGCTCAGCCTCGCGATCTCCTTGCTTGGAAATGCCGCCATCAACACGCTGATCTCGAGCACCATCGTCCATAGCCGCACCGCGTGCTCAAACGACTCGACGTCAAACGTGCGGTTCTTTGCGTCGAAAAACTTCAGCAGATTCAGCGACGCCAGATTGCACGCCGTGTTGTCGAGGAACATGTACTCGCTGCACGGGTTCGACGCGTTGATTCGTCCCGAGGCGGGGCAGGTGTGCCATTGGTTGATGGTGGTGTCGAACTGAACGCCCGGGTCGGCGCACTGCCAGGCGGCGGCACTGAGCCGGTCCCACAGCCGACGCGCTGGCATGGTCTTCGCCACCTTCCCATCCGTGCGCCGGATCAACTCCCATTCGCCGTTTTCATCGAGGCGGTGGAAAAACTGGTTGGTCATGCGCACGGAGTTGTTGGCATTCTGCCCGCTGACCGTCTGATATGCTTCGCCGTTGAAGTCGTATTCGAGCTTCAGGCCAATGTCATCGGCAACCTGCTGTTGATGTTTGGTCAGGTGCTTTCGCCCGGCGACCATGGCCGCGACCTTCAACTCCTCGCGCACCTTCCAGTCGATGAACGCCTCGATATCGGGGTGGTCAAGGTCGAGGCAGACCATCTTGGCGGCCCGGCGGGTTGTGCCGCCGGATTTGATCGCTCCGGCAGCACGGTCCCCGATCTTCAACCAGCTCATCAGGCCGGAACTCTTGCCGCCTCCTGACAGCGGTTCTTCTTCTCCTCGGAGTTTGGAGAAATTCGTCCCGGTCCCGGACCCATACTTGAACAGGCGCGCCTCACGAACCCACAGGTCCATGATCCCGCCAGGGTTAACCAGATCGTCATCCACGGACTGGATAAAGCATGCATGCGGTTGCGGATGTGAATAGGCGTCGTCTGCCAGCTTGGTCTCGCCGGTCTGGGTGTCGTTGGTCCAATGGCCCTGGGCCGGACCCGTGATGCCATACGCCCAAGCCAGTCCCGTATTGAACCATTGCGGGCTGTTGGGCGCGCACATCTGGTGGATCAGCATGTGGCACAGTTCGTCGTAGAACGCCTTGGCATCCTCACCATTGTCGAAGTAGTCGTGCTTCTCAGCCCAATCGCGCCAGCACCCGGCCAGTCGATGAATCACCTGCCGAGCCGATCGCTCCGGCCCCGTCCCGCCCTCTTGCCCCTTAATCTCTTCCTCCCCCAATCCCTCAGCCCCTTCTTCCAATGGCACCCCCGCCTTGCGGAAATATTTGCTGACCATGATATCGGTGGCGAGTTGCGACCACGACGCCGGCACCTCCACATCGTGCATCTCGAACACCACGGTCCCGTCCAGATTGGAAATCCGGCTCGACCGCATCGTCCACTCGACACTCTCAAAAACGTCCTTGTCGGCCTCAGTAAATTTTCGCTCAATCCGCATGGTCAACAGCCTCGTCTACTACACGTCCATCACTCACTGTCCGCCCGCCGGCGTCCGCACCAACGGGAAATTGTCATCAAATGCCCATCACCGGCGGCGCAACCAATTTTAAGTGCGCCACGTCCCCACCGAGACCGGCAGTCGCATCGTTGTGGTCAATCCACTTTCGGTAGTGTCAACTCCTTTTGATCCTGATATTTGCCCTTTTTGTCCGCGTAGCTGACGGCACAGATGCGGTCTGCCTTCAAGAAAATCATCTGCGCAATGCCCTCGTTGGCATAGATCTTGGCGGGCAACGGGGTCGTGTTGGAAATTTCCATTGTGACCTTGCCGCGCCATTCGGGTTCGAGCGGTGTGACGTTGACGATGATGCCGCAACGGGCATAAGTGGACTTGCCGACGCAAATGGCCAATACGTCACGGGGAATGCCAAACGTCTCGACCGTCGCGGCCAGCGCAAAACTGTTGGGCGGGATGATCACGTGATCCTTGCCTGTTTGCCGGGTGTCGATCGTGACGAACATGTCTTCACCGAAGTTTTTCGGATCGAC
>CAUYYV010000148.1:0-7986 GCA_963577075.1 Phycisphaerae bacterium | reverse complement strand
CTTCGGTCGCAAGGCATCGACGATCGTCCGATCGCCGCTGCGGTGCAGGTATTCCTCTAGTTCCAGCACAAACCACATCGCCCAATTGGGAATGAACATTCCGATAGTGCAACGCTCCGCACTGAAGTCGGCGGGGTAACACATCGGCACCATGCCCGGCGGCAGGTTCGGGACCGAGTCGGGCAGCGTGAAGTTCTCCAGGAACGCGGCCTCGACGTCGCAGCGACCGGTCAGGTCCGGCTCGGCGCGACCGGAAAAGAAACTGTCGCACAGCCAGCCGGCACGCTCGCGCGACGGGCAGTCCATCAGCAGGTCCACCGCATTTTGTGCGAACGTGGCGCGACCGGCGTCAAAGATGCGGTTCAAGCCCTGATCACTGCACGCGAACTGCGCCCCGCCCACCCCCGCCCCCTCAACTGCGACGGGGTTCTCGAGCCGACGCAGGTACACGTCCTCGACCGTGCACCCGCCGTCGAGCGCAACCAGTTGCAGGTAGCGCAGCCCGTACGGCTCAAACGTCTCCAGTTGATATCTACCCGCTGCCAACTCGTATCGCACCACGTCGCTGCGGTTACGCAGGAAGCGCACCTCACCGTCGATCAGGATTTCGTCAAACGTGAGGTAAAAGCGCGTGGGATGAGCGCACGTCACCGTCGCGCCGATGAAGCCGGTGATGTTGCGGCCAAAGTCGAGGATGTGCCATGTATCCGCGGGCAGGTCGATGCGCAAAGGGCCGTCGATAGGCTGATCAAGTGATGTGCGTGATGCCGGCGTTATTGTTTGCAGTTCAAGCGTGGGCAGCACGTCATACCGCGATTGCTCCTCGGGCGGCGGCACGCGGCGGGGATGATCGGGTGTCAATCCTGTTCGCCATCGGCCGGCGGCTACGTGCCAGGTCGGCGCCGAGAGATCAAACGTCGGCTGCGGTGTGCGGGTCGCTATCAATCGCTTATCACCGCAGACGCCCACCGGCGCCGGTTCGGGTGGTGCAGCCGGATCGACGCGCCACGCGTCGTAGCCAGGTGCCAGGCGATACGCCTCCATGAACGTGCGCTGGTTGTTGTAACGCTGAATTCGACGAACCCTCTGCCCGAGCGGAAAGGCGTCAAATCCGTGGTCGGCATGACCCGTGGCAGCCAGGACCCGGCCGTCGCACACCATCTCCGCCTGCAAAAACGATGGATTGCTCGGTACGTAGCTGCTGTCGAGATTGTAACCGACCACTTCGACGGCCACGACGTTGTGGCCCGGGCGAATCTGCGCGTCCAGTCGCCATTGATCAACGCGAAAAAAACCGGGCGCCGTCCGGCTGGGTCCGTGACAACGAAAAAAACCGTTGACAAACACGCGGTAGAGCGACGCCGCCGCGATGCGTAGCGTCACGCTGTCAACATCGGACACATTGAGCGTCGCGGTAAAGCCCACATCCAGGTTCTGCTCCCGCTCCATGCCAACCGGCCAAATCGGCTTGCCCACACTGAATCGTGGCGATTGCAACATGCCGACCTCATGTCTCGAGAATCGAAAGATCCAAACCGTCAAGCCCGCAGACGAAAAACGTGATACGACCCCCAATGCCTTTGCGCTGCCTGGGGCCGGATCGGGCAGGAAGGGGTCGGCGTGTATGCACGGGTTGCCAATCAGCGAATGCGCGTGATCATGCCTCAAGGATAGGCTACTTTCCGGGTTGCTCAAATTCAGGTCACGGCCGGGTGCGGTGTTGTGTCGCGGCCGGACCTCGCGGTACACTGCGGGCCGACCAAGGGGTCCATTTTCATGAAAGGCAAGAAATGGTCACGAGAAACACCTGCCGTGCAATGACGGCGTGTGCAACCGCGTTGGTCGTGATGCTCGCGGCGATCGGTTGCAGCAGTTCCAGCAAATCCGCGAAATGGAAAAATCCCGTGACGCGCGAGGTCAAGGCGGAACGGACCATCGCCCAGTTCAAGAGGGCCGACCCCGGGCTAAAGAAATTATTCGATGAAGCTTATGGCTACGTCGTGTTTCCCAGCGTGGGCAAGGGAGGGCTGATCGTCGGCGGTGCGCGGGGTGACGGCGTGGTCTACGAACAGGGCAAAGCTGTCGGTTACGCCACGTTGACGCAGGGCACCGTGGGCGCACAAATTGGTGGCCAGGTCTTCAGTGAAATTATTTTCATGCAGGACCGGGCGGCGATGTTGCACTTCAAGCAGGGCCATGCCGAGTTGTCGGCCCAGGTCGCGGCCGTAGCCGCCAGAGCTGGCGCGTCGGCCGCGGCCGATTACGCCGACGGTGTCGTGGTGTTTATCACCGGTGAAAAAGGATTGATGGCTGAAGCGTCCGTCGGCGGCCAGGGATTCAGTTATGTTCCCAAGTAATAGGGTGCCAACCCGTCCGATCACTGCGCAGACCCGTGGATCAGCTTCGGTGTGATGGCCGGGTGCGGACGAGGATGATGCGAAAGGCTGGACCATGAGCAACGTGCCAATGAGCAACCCGGAGATGATGATCACGTGCGTTGAGCCGTTTGCGCTGTCGCGCGGCGCGTGCATTCAACTGAAGAGCGGGCGCGTTGTGGCGTGCAGCGGCAGCGGGTTCGGATACAGCGACGACGCGGGCCTGACCTGGTGCGAGCCGTATGAAGGAGTCTATGGCAATGGTGAAAAACCGAAACTGATGAACCTTGTCGAGCTTGACGGTGGTGCGCTCGGGGCCACGCAGATTCACGCTTATCCCGGCGCGCCGGCGACATATCATCGGCAGATCTATTTCACGGTGACGCAAGACCTGGGCAGGACGTGGTCGGATCCCAGGGCGATGTCGCCGGTGCGCCTGCCGATGCTCACCTTTCAGAACGCGATGATCCGGACGAGCCGAGGGCGCATCATCCAGCCGATTTACACCGCGATTGGCCAGGGTAGTTACCACTCGGAAGAGGACCGGTTTCCCGGCGGGTACATCGATGGTGAATGGGTTGGCACCGATGCGCACTATTACGACACGCATTTCTGTGCCGCCATGGTGCTCTACAGCGACGACGACGGCCGGACGTGGCAGGCCAATCGCAACGGCGAGATGCTGATCAGCACGGACGACGGCCACCTGCATTCGGTGGCCGAGCCCAGCGTGGTCGAGGTTGAACCCGGCAAGTTGCTGATGTTCTTGCGCACGGTCATCGGGCGCGCGTATCAGTCGTGGTCGTACGATGACGGTGAAACATGGACACGTCCGCTGCCGACGCATCTGGCGTCTTCCAATGCGCCGGTAATTCTCGACAGGCTTCCCGCGACCGGGCATCTGCTGGTCGTCTGGAACCAGGCCGGTGAAGACGAGATAAAACAAGGCTATGTTCGCTCGCGATTGTCGGCCGCGGTCAGCCGCAACGGCGGCGGGGTCTGGGAGTTCTATCAGAACGTCGAGTCGGCGCACGAGCAGCGACAGGTCTACCCCGGCCCGATCCGTCCGATACGGCCGCAAGGTGAATATGCTGTTCACGCGGGGCTGGCCGCCTTCGAGAACGACACGCGATACGAAGCCGAGATGATTCCGCATGGGCGGTGGACCAACCACACCGTATGCGCCCTGGAAGACCGTGTGCTGATCGCTTACAGCGGCCAATGCAAGGTTCTTCCGCTCAAGTGGTTCTACCGTGGCCGCGATCCGCATGCGCAAAATCCAATGTTCACGAAGTACCAGGCGCAGATGCCGCCTTGCTACCTGCCCGAACCGCCCCCGTCGCTGCCGGTGAGCGATGCGGAGCGGGCATTATCAGGTTTCTTCAAGAGCGATCCGCCCGATTCCAGCAGTGGTTAGGCAATGATGACCGTCGGCGAGTGATACGTGCGCCATGGAGCAGGGTTGGTGTGGCGAAGCGGAGAAGTTGGGGTGCCCGATCAGGCGGCGTCGTGGAGGATAAAGTCGGCCTGCTCGATGGCCTTGGGCAACTGCCTGCAGACCTCGTCGACGACCTGTTGAGTCAGTTGCACGGATTCGAATAGCTCGTTGGCCACTTCACGGGTGTCTACCGAGACGCTCAGGCCGACTTTCGCCCGTGCCGCGACGATGTCTGCGATGTGTACGAGGCAGGCCAGCGTTCGGTGTTGGGGCGCCAGGTCTAGCGGACGATGGTGGAAACCGGTGACGTATGTAAGGCTGTCGGGGAGTTTCCACGCCTTGCACAGGGCGGCGCCGAAATGTTCGTGGTTGGCGCCGAGCACCTGCTGCTCTGCCTGGCGCAGCGATAGTTGCTCGTTTGCTTGGAATTGGTCGAAGGCCTCAACGAACTTGGCACGACACGTCTGGATTTCGACCATGATGCCGACATCGTGTATCAGGCCGGCGAGGAACGCCTCATCGGGAAGTTCCAGTCTGCTGCGATCGCCCAATTGCTTGGTTGCGGTGGCGACGGCGACGCTGTGGGTCCACAGGTCCTTGGCATCGAATCCGGGGCAGATCTGGCCTCCGCGGAACAGCCTGGCTAGGCTCGCAGCGATGGCGATATTCTTGACCGCGTTGAGCCCGAGCAGGACGATTGCGCGGTTGACCGAGGCGATCTGTCCGGGCAGGCCGTAGAACGCGCTGTTGACGACCTTGAGGATGCGGACGCCCAACGCCGGATCGTTGGTGATGATCTTGTTGAGGTCCTGTGCCGTCGAGTCGGGGTCTTCAACCAGTTGGATGATCTTGACGGTTACCTCGGGCAGCGTTGCGATGTGGTTGATCTTCTGGATTGCGTCCAAGGCAATCCGTTCCTGCGTGTGGTCGGACCAGACGGCAACTTGCTGGGTGGACGCGTTGATGCTCATTGAGTAGATGCTCTCCTCCATATCCGGAGAATACCGGACTCTATCAGTTTGTATCGGATTGGGGTTGTTTGGACTTGACCGTGCCACGCTTGTCTTTGACGGGGGCGGACCCTACGCTCAGTGGTATGTGGCGAGTCTATATTCGCAATCACTCGCGGCTGGGGCCTTGGTACACCCGGATCGAGCGTCAACCGGGATGGGTAATCAGGGCGTCCCTGCTCGCGGCGGTGCTGATCGTGGTTGTGCCGATTGGTCTGCTTATGCTGGCGGCGCTGGTGGTAGGCATTGTGGTGTTTGCCGTGTTTGGCGCGGCCGCGTGGTTGCTGGGTGCGGCCGGACGGATGCTGGGTGGTCGGACGGATGAAGGCCGCGTCAACGTGCGCGTCGTCCATCGGCAGGAACCTTGAGCACGCACCGGCCTTTGGCTCGCGGCTAAATGCATGGATATTCGATCTTCACCTCGTCGATCATGACGTAACCGTCGGGAAGCTTGGAATGCCAGACGGGATAGTCGTACTCGGGCCGCAGTTTGTGCATATCGCCATCGAGCGGACCCATCGGCACCACGTTGACCGGTAGCAGCATGAGGATGATGTTGTATGGGTCGGCGAGCACCGTCTTAAGGTCGATGTGGCAGTAATGTTCGGCGCGATCGTGGCGCGATCCCATAAAGGTCCACTGGCGCTCGTCAGCCGTCAGCGTGATTGTCTGCCACGTCCAGTCGGGCGTCACGCGGATGGGTTGACCCGATAGAGCCCAGGCGGCGCTGTGGGGGCCTTGGCTGCCCTGGATAATCAGGCAAAGCTCGCTGCCGCGTTTCTCCAGTTCACCCTTGATGCGCACGGACAGTTGTCCCTCGGTCAGGTTGGTCGAGTAACCGCCTTCGATAAACCGATTGCATCCCCCACCGGCCTCACGCATCATCTCGCCGAGCGGGCCGACCAACTCCAGGCAGAACAGCAGGTGCATGTAACCGCCGCCCGGGTGACAGTGGTTGTAGTCGATGTCCCACGGGGCGCGTGATACAACGGCGTGGCCATTCATCTCCAGTTGGGTGGCGCCCTTGAAATTGTCCAGCCAGATGTACCAACCACCGGTGCCATTGTTGAACGTTTCCACGTATGTTTCGGCCATGTTCGCTCCGTTGTTTCTAAAGGCAGATGACCGTGCCGGACAGCACGTCGGCATCATACCATACCTGGCCCCAATGCATGATTGATGTCACCGGGATTCGAGCCTGCGCGCGACGGTGTCTTCGACCATGCGGTAGAGTAGTCCTTGGTAAAGGCCGCTGATCGGCGCGATGCGGTTCGGTGGAAATGGCACGGGGACGACGGCGTCGCCGAAGTTCCAATTCTGCTCGATATGCGCCAGCACCTGTCCGCCGTTGTTCCGCGGGTTCAACGGATCGGTGGCGAAGCAGGTGATCAGGTCGACTTTCGCCTTGCGAAGATATCGATCGTAATCGATGTAAAGTTTCTTCGGCCCACTGCCGGGATACCACCAGATGCTTGCGCCGTTGAAGCCCAGCCAGAAAAACAGGTCGCCCGGCTTGGTGTGTTCGGCCAGTGCGGCGGGCATGCGGCGAAGCGTGTTGAGCGGTGTCCACGGGACTTTCACGTTCTTGCGGAGGTCATTGAGCATGATGTGCGTGCTCGTCGAGACGAATACCGGCCGGCCTGACTCGAGGCGATCAGCGATGATGTCTGCGGCTGCGCTGATCTGCCGTCGCGTCCGTTCGCCGTGCAGGTCATCGATCATGCGGTCGACGCGTGCAAGGTAGACATGTGCAAGGTCCTGGGCAGGTACGGCCGTCTCGCACGGGTAGATGTAATGCCGCGTGCGCCGATTCTGAAATACCCGGTTGTGCGCATGCGATCCCGGCGTGGTGATGCTTTGCAGAATACCGGGATGTTTTCCGTGGCGTGTCAGCGCGGAGCTGTATTCACAGACCCACAGCCAACCGATCAGCACGTTGGAAAACAGATTGATCGTCGCCTCGTCTTCGCTGCCGTCGGCGGCGCCGTTGTCGATGAAGAAGTCGGTGTCAAGGTTGTCCGGCTTGCCCGCCGTCGAGGCGATCAGGATGGTCATGTTCCCGCGCTTGCGACTTCTTCGCAGGTATTTGAGGATGTGCTCGCCGTTGCTCTGCCAGGAGCGGACGCTGAGCAGGACGATGTCGTGATTGGTCATCAGGCCGGATCGTTCGTTGGAGGGCAACGCACCGGCCAACCCGCCCGAGCGATTGAGCATGTCCTCGCCGAATGCGGGCTGCTCGTTGTACGGCAGATCGATCAGTGCCTTGGGATGTTCGGCCTTGCGTGCCGCGGCGGCTTCGGCGGCAGCGATGATTGTCGGCAGTTGAAGCCGAACCAACTCGACGCGTCGGTTGAACCGCTCGAGTGTTGCCGTGCTCGATACCGTTGGCGGGGCGGAGCACCCCGATGCCGCGGCAGTCAGCAGCGCCGTCAGCCAGCACAAATACAGTCGGTATGGTCTCATTACGTGCCTCGTTGGTTTGATCGGATCCGTTCGGCCGCCACCATCGCATCTACCAGGCCGCGTATGTTGGATGTATGCGCCTCGACATCAACCGCACAGCCTAGTTCACGAAGGGTTGCGCTGGTAATCGGTCCGATCGATGCAGTCTTGACACGCTCGAGCAGATCTCGCTGTGGCCCGAGCAACTCGATCATGTTCCTTGCCGTTGATGAACTGGTGAACGTGATCCAATCCACCGTGCCGTCGCGTAGTGCTGTGACGACGTCGTCGGGCAGGGAGGTGGCGAGGCGGGTCTCATAAATCGCCAGTTCGGTGATCCGGGCGCCCGCGTCAGTGAGCATGTCATGCAGTGTCGTACGCGCGATGTCGGCGCGGAGCATGAGGATTCGCTTGCCGGAAACGTTGTGGCGAGTGGTTAACTGCTCGGCGAGCGATTCGCCAACGTAACTGGGTGGCACAAGGTCGGCGACAATGCCAAGCCGATCCTTCAATACGTGTTCGGTGGCGTCCCCGATCACCGCGATGTGCACGCCTGCGAGATTACGGCTGTCCAAAGCGAGGTGCTCAAGTCGGCGCGCCAATGCCTCGACGCCGTTGACGCTTGTGAGTACGAGCCAGTCGAATTGATTGATCTGTCTGATCGCTTCATCGATCCGTCGCCAGTTGTCCGGTTCGTGCAGTTCGATGGTTGGCGCTTCGA
>CAUYYV010000147.1:0-8092 GCA_963577075.1 Phycisphaerae bacterium | reverse complement strand
TTATCAACCGGGACGATCCGCGCTGCGCCTCGCGATTCACGCTCAACCGGATGCACGAAGCGTTTGGCGAGTGCCTCGGGGCCTACCATGGCTGTCAAACCTATCACGAGTTGCAACGGCGACGATTACCGTCCACCGTCCACGTCACCATCAACTCGGCCGGCGGCGGGATCATCCACACCCGCACCATTCGCGCAGCCGGTTGATGAATTTCTAAGCTACTGCCGGGTTGAATGCGGCTTCGCCGACGCCACGTTGGACGCTTATCGCCGCGACCTGCGCGACCTGATCGTTTGGATGATCGATCGCGGGATCGGCGACTGGTCGGACCTGGACCTTGCGGTGATCACCGAGCACCTGCGTGACCTGGATCGGCGTGGGCTGGCGGTCAGTTCGATCGCCAGGCACGTGGCGACGATTCGCGTGTTTGGCAGGTACCTGACATCGATCGGCCGGGTCGAGCGGGATCCGGCCCAACTGATCAGCCGGCCGAGCACCTGGCAGACGCTGCCGCATGTGTTGGGTCCGAAGCAGGTCGAGGCGTTGCTGTCGTCGCCGCAACCAGGAGATGCGATGTACCTGCGCGACGCAGCGCTGCTCGAATTGCTTTATGCCGGCGGCCTACGCGCTTCGGAGGCGGCGACGCTGGACTGCGATCGACTGCACGGTGATCTGGGCGTGGCACGGGTGATGGGCAAAGGCCGGCGCGAGCGGATTGTGCCGATCGGCAAGCCGGCGCTCAATATCTCCATACGCTATATGGCCGATCTGCGTCCGAAGTTGGCCAGACCGGATCGACCCACCGAGCGGCTGCTGCTATCGCGCACGGGCCGGCCGATCACGCGTATCGTCGTATGGCAGATCGTCGATAAGTACGCCCGGCGTGCCGCCGTGCATCATGCCCACCCGCACACGCTGCGCCATTCATTTGCCACCCACCTGCTCGCCGGTGGCGCCGACTTGCGCGTCGTGCAGGAGTTGCTCGGCCACGCCGACATCCGCACCACGCAGATATACACCCACGTCGACAGCACTCGCTTGCGTGAAGTGATCAGCAAGCACCACCCACGGCCGTGAGCCAAGGCGGGTTGTGGGCGTGTCACGTCGATAAATGATCTACTCTTCGGCGATGCGTAGGGCCTGGCTGTGGATGTGCTCTTTGATCACCGTCAAGACTATGCGCGGGCCGATTGGGATCTTGATCTGTACCGTTCTTTGCTCGATTGAGTTGCGCCCGACGGCCTCGTGACGGGTCAGGTCGAACATGATCTGCGTCTTGAAATCGCTGTCGATCATCTCGATCTCGGGCTTGGGGCCGTCATCCTGGAAGTACGAGCCGTCGACTTCGAGGCGCATGGCGGATCGGCCGGTGACGATTGCCACGGGAATATCAGCCAGCCGTTCGATGGACTCGAGCTTGTAGCTGGCGTCGTGGTGCATCTTGCCGGCGTCGTGGTCCCAGATGAACTGGGTCTGCCACTGATCATCGATCCTCGTCTTGTTCGGCGCGGCGGTGAGTAGCGTCAGATCGGTGGCCGATTGAATAAAGTCGAGGTCCGACGGCGCATGTGTTTTCGACTCCACCGCTGCGTGGATGGCGTTGACGCCGCTGACACTTTTGATCTTTCCGTCGGCGGCGACCTCGAACGAGATCGGCATGCCCGTCATGGCGCGTAGCAAGGCGTATGTCTTTCCGGTGTCGCCGCTGGCCTGCCGCGAGTCGTTGCGCTTCAACGTGCCGTCACGCTGCGTGGCGGTGATTGACATCCAATCCAGCGTCAGCACGCAAGTGGCCGATCCGTCCTCGCGGACCCGCTCCACGGTCCACGACAGTTCGCCCTCGATCTCGGCCTTCTGTGTCGAACTGGGTCTGATGTTGCTCGACCGGGCTACTTGGCGCAATGTCCAAACGCGGTAACGCGTTGTTCGGCCCTGCTTAAATTGCGGGCGCAGATCGACCGGGTGCGGTGCGGCGACCGGTCCATCACCGGTGTCTTTTGCCACCTGCGCAGCCGAACACGATGGTCCGGCCGTTGCCAGTACCAGCCCGGCCAGCACCGGTTGCGCTGAACATTGAATGCGCCGCCATATTTTGCACATTTTGCTGGTTGTCATTCATTGCCCCGCTAAAACAGGTTCCTGGTGGGTTTTTTGCCCAGAAGGTACTCAAGAAATCGCACCTCCATGATACGCCACTGATTGTCGTCACCCAACTGCCAGCGGATGTCCCATTTCGTCCGCACGGGTCTGTCCATGTACCTGCGGTTGATTCTGGTTTTGAGCGTCAGAATCGTTTTGCCGCGGCGGTTGCCATCGGTCTGCGCCTGCACGTCGATGTAAGTGTGCGCGCTGACACCGTATTGCTTGATGGCCCCGTCGAGCTTGGAAAGAGTCCGGTCGCGGTCGAACCAGTGAGTGCCGAGGGGCCCGGAGAAAAAAGCGCCTTCGTGCAGAATCTTCCGCATGGTGAGCAGGTCCATCGGTGTGGTGGCGGTCAGCAGCACGTGGCTCTGATGGACCAGTCGTTGCCGGTCTGTCGTCACCACCGTGGCGATCAGCCACAGACACGCGGCAAGCGCCCACGCCACCACACCCGACGCGGCCATACGGCGCTTGCGATGCTGATGGGCCACGGTCATCAGCACGGAGCCAACAATTAGCAGCAGCACGAGCAATGCCATCGGCTCTTCGACGGTGTAACGAACGGCAAACGGGGGATCGGCAAACGGCATCGACACAATCATACGACACGCACGATGCTGCGGACCGAGTCACCGGTGCGATTCAAGACGGTGTCGTTGATCTTCCGATAACTTCGATACGACGCATGGTGCACGCTGGCGACAGTATTCTTGCGCAAAATCTGGCTAAGCTCCGGCGAACGGAGCCGGAATTGGCCGATCGGATAGGGTCCGCTGCACCGGCGAAAATGACTTGGTCCAACTCGCGCCAGGGGGCGTTGACGGCGTCGATCAACCACGACGGTCGGAAAATCGCGCTGGCCAGCCGTTATGACCCGCAGGCCGAGGCGGCCAAACTGATCGAGAAGGTTGATCTCAAGAAACACGCGGGCATCGTGGTGCTGGGCCTGGGGTTGGGTCATCACGTCGCCGCCCTGGCACCGCTGATCACCGATCAGGTGTTATTGATCGTATTCGAGCCGGACATCGGTCTGCTGCGGGCCACTTTCGATCGGATCGATCACAGCGACTGGCTGGGTCGGCACAACGTCATTCTGTACGACGATCAGGTGGATCGGGCCGCGGTGATCGGCCGGGTCGAGCCATTCGCGGGGTTGCTTACACAGGGCACCGTGCTGCTGACGCATCCGCCGGCACGGCAACTGCACGCCGATAAGATCAACCAGTTCGGGAAGATGATCACCGACGCGTTGGCGTACTGTCGCACGAATGTCGCCACATCCCTGGTCAATGCATCGCGGACGATCTCGAACCTGACCATGAACCTGTCGTACTACGCGGCCGGGGCGTTGACTGACGATTTGTTCAACGCGGCGCGGGGTTACCCGGCCGTGTGCGTCGGCGCTGGTCCGAGCTTGGCGGGCAACGTGGATCTGCTTGCGCAGCCGGATGTGCGCAGAAATGTCGTGATCATCAGCGCGCAGACGACGCTGCGCCCGCTGCTGGAGCGGGATATCCGGCCGGACTTCGTTACCGCGTTGGATTACAGCCTGATCTCGAAGCGATTTTACGAGGGGCTGCCGCCGCTGCCGGACGTCACGATGGTCGCCGAGCCGTTGGCACATCCATCGGTTCTTGAATGTTTTCCCGGGCCCAAACGGGTCACGTGCAACAAGTTTCTCGACCACCTGCTGGGCGATCTGGCTCGGCCGATGGTCCCGGTGCAGGCCGGTGCGACAGTTGCTCATCTGTCGTTCTATCTGGCGCAGCATCTGGGGTGCGACCCGATCATCCTGATCGGGCAGGACCTGGGGTTCTCCAACGGGCTGTACTACTGTCCCGGCACGGCGATTCACGACGTGTGGGCGCCGGAACTGGGGGCATTCAACACGCTGGAGATGATGGAATGGCAGCGTATCGTCCGGCACCGGGGCAACCTTGAACAGGTGCGCGACATTCACGACAAACCGATCTACTCGGACGAGCAGATGCAGACTTATCTCAAGCAGTTCGAGCGTGATTTCGCCCGGGCAACGCAGCGGGTGCTTGACGCGACGGAAGGTGGCGTGCCCAAACAGCACAGCACACGCACGACGCTCGAGTCGGCGCTGCGTGAGTACGCGACCCGCCCCGTACCGGTGTTGCCCACGGCGTGCCAGGTACTCGATACCGGTCGCCTGGCCCGGCTCGAGCAGCAGTTGCGGCAGCGGATTGACGGGGTCAGTGAACTGCGCCGGATTTCAGCCAGGACACTGCCGATTCTGCGCAAGATGCGTACCAGCCAGCGCGATCGCCAGAAAATGGCGCATCTGTTTGATCAACTCACGCCACTGCGCAATCGCGTGGATGACCTGAAAGATATTTTCATGATCGTCAACGAGTTGAATACGGTCGGTGTGTTCAATCGCGCCCGTGCCGACCGCTCGATCGACAACTCCCATGCCGACGAGTCAGAGCATCAAATTTTGCGCCTTGATCGTGACATCGAGAACGTGGACTGGCTGATCCAGGCCTGTGAAGAAGCGGCGGTAATTTTCAGGGAGGCGCTCAAGAACGTGCGCAAGACACGGCGCGATACCGCCGCCCGGCACGCCGCGTAGGAACGTCGCCGCGCTCAGTTTCCAAAGCTCTTCGAGTCAACCCAATGCCGCGTGTCGTCGCACTAATCGTGACTGATCTGGAGCGGACGCGCCTGGGCCTGCCTTCGCGCGTGGCTGAGTGTGTCGCCGGCCGATCAGTGCTCGAGCACACGGTAGCACGCGTTGCGCAGGTGGCGGCGGTACGCGCTATTGTGCTGGTCCACCCCGTGGCGCAGGACCCGGTGACGCTGTTGGGAAAGATCGGGGTCGGCAAACCGCTGGCCGGGCACGCCGACCCCGGTAATCTGACCGACATGCACCAGTCGATGCGTCGAGCGGCGCGTAAATGGTCGCTTAGTGCCTGGCGGGGCGGGCTGGCGGGGGCCGGTTGCTACGACGAATTGCTGCCCGCTGCGCCGCTGGTCGACGCGATGCAACGATACAAGGCCGAGTCGGCCTTGCTCGTCGGCGCCGACTGGCCGATGGTCGACCCCGACTTGTGCCAACGCGTACTCGACCAGCATCTGGCCAACCCGGAGGCGATGGCATTTACTTTTTCACAGGCGCCGCCCGGCTTGGCCGGCATCGCCGTAAGCGCGTCGCTGCTGCAGCAGATCGCTGTCAAGCACGGGTTGTTCGGGCAGATGCTCTCGTACAACCCGCGTATGCCGCAGGCTGACCCGATTGGCCGGGACGTGTGCGTTCAGATCGATGCGGCCGTGCGTTCGTGCGATTGCCGGTTCATTTACGATACCGATCGCAGCGTGTCGATGATCAACGCGATCGCCGACCGTTTGGGCAATCGGTTTGCATCCGCGGACGCCGGTGTGGTGGCCGACGCGACGCATCGGGTCGCAGCCGATCGGCCTGGCGGGTTCGGCCGGCTGCCGCAGCAGATCACGATCGAGCTGACCCCGCAGCGCCCCGTGGCGGGGCCGATCACTCCGCATCAATACGTGCGGTTCGACCGCGAGCCGATGGCTCTGGACACCGCGCTGCACATTGTTGCGCAACTTGGCGTCGATGGCGACACTGCCGTGACATTGGGCGGGCTGGGCGATGCGTTGCTGCACGACGACTGGCTGGTCGTCGTTGAGGCTGCACATCGGGCCGGTGTGCTTGGGCTGGCCGTGACAACCGACTTGTTGGTCGACCAGCCGACGCTCGCAAAGCTGCTCGCCGCTCCGCTCGATGTGGTCAGCGTCCGGCTCAATGCCGACACCGCGCACGTGTACGAATCGGTCATGGGTGACGACCGATTCAAGCAGGTGACCGACAACCTGCAATGGCTTCTTGCCGAGCGAGCTAATCGCGAGCAAGCCGGGGCGACCGGTGGCGGCGAAAATCATGGCGTTCGACCCACAGTGGGCATGCCTTGGATCGTGCCCCATCTGGTCAAGACCGACCAGACCATGGTCGACATGGAGACATTTTTCGATCGCTGGCTGTACTTCGCCGGCCAAGCGGTGATCGAGCCGGCCACCACGGGGTGCGGCCTGATGCCCGTGCAGAGCCCGGTCAGAATGGCGCCGCCGAAGCGACGATCCTGCCGCCAGATTGATCGCCGCCTGACGATTCTTTCCGATGGTCGTGTCGCCCAGTGTGATCAGGACTGGCTGGGCCGCAACTGTCCCGGTGATGCCGCCGTCACACCGCTGGCCGAGATATGGCAGACAATGAACGCGTTACGCCGCAGCCATCGTGACGGGCAATGGGCCGAGTTGGCGTTGTGTGGCGGCTGTGATCAGTGGCATCGTCCGTGATACAATTCGCGGATGACTACATTGGTCGTCATCATTGCCCGTGCCGGCAGCAAGGGTCTTGCCAACAAGAGCATGCAGATGTTGAGGGGCAAGCCGGTCATCGCGTGGACGATTGAGTACGCGCTGCATATCCGCTGTGCCGACGCAATCGTGTTGACCAGCGATTGCCCGAACATCTTGGCAGTTGGTGGCGAGCATGGCTTGTACTGTTACCAACGGCCGGCGCACCTGGCCGCCGACACGGCCGCGATAGACGGTGCGGTGCGCCACGGCGTCGAGTGCTGGGAGACCGAGCACAACCGGTCGAGCGACATCGTGTCTATCCTGTATGGCAATATCCCCGTAAGGCCGGTCGATCTTTCCGACCGCGCTGTGCAGAAGCTGATCGAGACGAAGGCCGACAGTGTTCAAAGCGTTTGCCCCGTCGGCAAGATGCACCCGCTTTGGATGAGGAAAATTTCGGGGCCGCGGGCCGACGTGTTGGAGATGTACGAGCCCAACCGTATCTACCGCCGCCAGGACCTGCCGCCGGTTTACATGCTCGACGCCGGCGCCTTGGCGGTGACGCGGTCGAGCCTGTTTACCGTCGATCCAGCCGAACCGTACGCTTATCTCGGGCGCGACCGCCGCGCCATTGTGACCGCACCGGGTGAAGTGGTGGACGTTGACGACGAACTGGATATCACCTTGGCCGAGGTGATACTGCAACGTCGTGCGTCGGTGCAGACCGCCGTTTAGCTCGGATTATTCATTGATATTTCATCAGCGAGGCGCAGCGTGAAGCCGGAGCGTATTGGCGGCGTTTTGGTCCGATGCGTGTGCAGGATTCCGTTTCCCCCGTGCGAGCGATCGGGTCGTCCAGGGGTTGAGGATTGCATCGCCGGGTGGTCAGGCACGCCACCAAACGCCGCGTATAGTTGCAAGATTCGCCAAGCTGATGGCTCGGCAGCAACCCCGAATCGCTGTTGATTGACTGGGGCTTGGACTTGACCACAACCGGTTTTTGTGGGAAAAAGTCAAAGCGAAACTGGGCAACAGGCTGTTATGACATCATGTGGCCCTATGCGTTGAGGAACTCCGGATCAACAACCGAGGCTGAAATACACGAAGGCCGTTTTTTCAAATCAGCGGTGAACAATCCGGGCTGATGGGCTTGGCAGAGCGAATCGGATATAACCCGCCACAATTCATGGTTATGGGTCGTCAATGCATGTCAACGCCGGTAATTTGAACTCAACCGCCGATTTTGCGTATCTTAATGGGGTCTGGCCGGTTCGCATGGGGTCTGGCCGGTTCGCGACATGATCCGTCAGGCCCAGGGTAAGCCATGGAAAAAGTGCACAATCAGGTCAAGGAGCATCTCCAGTTCGATCAACTCGACAGCCAGACCGGTCGGGTAAGCCTGGGGATCGTGGCGACGCTGATCGGTGGGACGCTGGTGATCTGCGGGTTGATTGCCCGGTTTATATACGACAGCCCGGCTCATTCATCGTTGTTGGGCGCCCTTGCCGCCATCTTGCTGGGTACGCCCCTGGTGTTCTACGCGGTCAGGGACCTTATCCACGGCCATAATCACATGAATGAGCTTGTGGCTCTGGCCGTGTTGACC
>CAUYYV010000146.1:0-8132 GCA_963577075.1 Phycisphaerae bacterium | reverse complement strand
TATCGACAACCACAGCGAGCGAGCTAATGCCTGGATTGCCAGGCACACGGCTGCCGAGCCGCGCTGTCGCGGGCTGTTCAACGTGCAGCCGACGCACGATCCGCAGTGGGTGCGCCAGGAGGTTCGCCGCCTCGGGCTGCACGGACTTAAGTGCTACCACACATGGTCGGCCAACAAGCCGACGTGGCAGGCGGATATCCATGATTATTTGCCCGAACCGTTGGTCAAGGTCGCCCATGAAGAAGGTTGGTGCATCACGCTGCATATCGTCAAGACCCGTGCCGTGGCGGATCCTTCCAACATCCACTGGATTCGTCGGTACTGTGAGACGTATCCGAACATGAAACTGATCCTGGCCCACTCGGCACGCGGGCACAACCCGGCGCACAACCTCGAGGGGCTGATGCAACTGACCGGGCTGGACAATCTGTATTTTGATACCAGCAGCGTGTGTGAGCCGACCTCACACGAGGCAATCATTCGCTACATGGGACACGAGAAACTGCTGTATGGCTCCGACTTTCAGGGTTACCGCGGTCGATCGCTGGGTGCCGCCGATGCGTTTGTCTGGATTTATGAAGACACACCGGTGTGGGGCGGGAAGCACGCCACCATCAAGCCCGTGTGCGCCAGGCTCGAGGGCAATCGCTCGCTCAAGTGGGCATGTTGGTCAGCGCGGCTGACCGACAGCCAGGTGGAAGACATCTTCTGGAACAATGCGGCGAAACTATTTGGCGTCGAATAACGAATCAAGCGCCGGTCTCGAGTGCAGCCGGGCCAATTGTCCCGCATTGCCAGGCATCAAGTGCCCGATCAAGGATCGGCATGATGTTTCCATCGGTGTGTTTGATGACATACCCGCCGAGGTCGCGATAAACTTTTTATCATCCGTTTCAGACAGGGTGTGGCGAACCGATCGAACCACGGCAGAGGCCGGAACGGCCCGGTGGTTCATGCGGCCGGCTTTGATTGCTCGATCTTCTGGCGTGACATCTCCACCTGGCGTTGGCGGGCGGGGTCTTTACTTCTCGGCATCAGGCCCTGGTGAGCCGCGCGGGCCGGCGTGATCGGGTAAGTCCCCGGGCCGGTCCAGATGCTGATTAGATTCCGGCGCGGCAGTTGCGACTCGTTCGCGCCGCCGCCGTGAATGATGTTCGCGTGAAAGAGCACGGCCGAGCCCGCCGGACAACAAACCGTCACCCGGTCGAACTGATCAGGCAGGTCCGCCTCATCGATCTCGATGTCCGCTGGGCTCATCTGGTCCTGCTCGACGCGGTGTGATCCGGGCAGCACGACGGTGGCGCCGTTGGATAGCAACATCTCATCGAGGCAGAGCATCGACGTGATAATATCAGTCGTCGTGTGCTCAACGTACGGGTAATCGCGGTGCCAGCGTAACACGCTGCCGACGCGTGGCGCCTTCAGGATGCACTTGTAGTTGAAAAACCGGTATTCAGTGCTCTGAAACAGCGCGTCGAGGATGTCGAGTTGCCGGTCTTGAAAGATCAGGCGCCCGAAAATCGGATCGAACAGCGACAGGTTCGCGATATTGCGGACGGCGCTTCCAACCTGCTCGGGCGTGTGCTTGTTGAAATGGGGTCGACGGCTGACCCAATCGCGTTCAAACTGGATATGCTGCTTCAGGTGTGGGGGCAAGTTGTCCGCATCGGCGCTGATCCGGTCGATTACCTTGCGCAGTTGAGCCAGCAACGGGTCGGCGAGCACGCCTTCGACAACCAGGTAGCCGTTACGCAGGTAATCGCTTTGCCACTTGTCGGGATCCGTCCTCATGGCGAAGTGTTCGATTGTTTCGGCGCATACAGGAACATCCGCCGGAACAATCCACCCCACTCGAACTCATTATCCACGCGGATGGTGATCGTATTTGTTTGGCCCGGCTTGATCACGTCGGTGACGTCGATGTCAAACGCGGTATTCATCTTGAGGGTCCACCACGGGCCCTTCCATGGGCGGTAGTGGGCAAATTCACCGTTGACCCAGATAAGCATTTTTCCGAATACACCGCCGAAGTTCATCGCGATCTTGCGCCCGGCAAATTTTTTGGGCACGTTGACCTTTGTCATGTACCAAGCCACGCCGTCATAACCTCGCCCTTCTTTGTCCTCAAGATCCCCCTGCGTCTCCCAGATCTGTGACGTGCGAATCTTTTTCCAGTCCGCGGGCACTTGTTCGAGCGTGTACCAGCGCTTGATCACGCCCAGGTCGCGAGGGTCGGTGCTGAACGACCATACGTCGTCGGTCATGGCGACCAGATCGCCCTTCGTACCGTCGATCAGGGTGGCGCGCCCCTCGTTATGCTTGGCCCAGCCGATCGTGAGGAAGTCGTAATCCTCATTCATCCGGTCGAGGTCGCCGATCTTGTAGAAATATGGATTGATAGTCTCTATCTGCTCGCGGAGCGCCCAGATCTGGCGGGCAATTTTACCCGCTTTGGCGAACTGGGCCCGGTCCTCGGCGGCGCGCATCTGTAAATACAACATCAGATTTTTGTAGCTGTAGCGGATCATTTCCAGCCGCTGGGCATAGATGCCCGACGCTTTCCGCTCCGCGGCGCGCACGTGGGCGCCGAGCTTGCGCACTTCATTGATCGGGTAGACGATCTTCATGATCTCGTCTTCATGCTGATGGCCCCGACCGTTGTGCATCATGTACTCGAGTCCGTCCCAGTATGCTCGGGCGTCTTTGCCGGCGGGGCCGAACAGCATGCCGAAGTATTCGTCCATGATCTTGTCGACGTCGGCGTCGATGTCCCAGCCCAGGCGGTGGCGGACGTACAGGTTCGGCCCGTTGTTCATGATGGTCATCTGTACCTGCGCAAACAAGCCGCGCAATCCTGCCTTGTGCCACATCGGGTACTCCGTGCGCATTCGCGTCACGGAGGGTACGGGAATGCCTCCGTCGATCAGAAAGCCCGGCTCATAGTCGTAGAGCAGCACCTTGTTCGACATCGAGCACCAGCCCTGCATCGCTTTCATCAACGCATCGCGCTGCCAGCACTGGCCGGAGCCGGGCACATGGCGCGGGCACTGCTCGATCGGCGCGACCACCGGCACCAGGCTCGGGTGAACCTTGACCGTTACCGGGGCCGGCAGGTAGTTCATGTACGCCAGGAAGCCGTATTTCCTGCCCGGGTATTTAAGCTCGACGGTTTCAATGACCTTGTTGTAGAAACCGATCAGCGGATCGGTCGCCTGCGGCATCGGGTACCACGGGTGAACGATGCCCAGCCCCTGCTCGCGGCTGACGCGGCAGTAAGAGTCGTTCCAGCCCATCGAGTACATCTGATTACTCGTTTGTCCCCTTTCAGCGGCCGCATCGAACTCGGCAAGGATGCGGTTGGCGACCTTCTCGACTTGCTCGGGTTTGCCCAGGCTCTCGCCCGGTGTGTCGGCCATGTTGTGCTGAGCGTTCCATTGGTAGTCGTACGACATGCGGTTGCGGTGCAGCCAGTTTTGCAGCTCACCACCGGCTGAGATGTCGTCCTTGTTCAGACGGTTTCCACCGAACCCGCAGACCCACATGCTGCGCAGGTCGAAGCTGGGCGTCTGGACGGTCTCGAACTCATCGATGCTGATCGTGCGTTTTTGCGGGATGATCGTGCCCAGTTCGCCGGGGAAGAACCATCGGCATCCGAGCCGTTCGAGCAGATCAGACACGGCGTAGGCCGTGCCCGGCGGCCTCACCCCGGCCAGGGCAATAATGTTGTCACGGGCGCGCGTAACGAACCCGTCGCGGCTGCTCATATCATCCACGCGTCCACCCAGGGCGCGCTCGACGTCAAGGGTGGGCACGGCTTCGGTCGCCGCCGCACCGATCAGGATGCGCACGTGCCCGGCCGGCACCGCACCCTGACCCGCGACGATCACCGGCACTTCCGCGCCGCTGATCTTCTTGAGGTGCAGCGCCAACTCGTCGGCCGCGATCCACTCATAATTGACAGGCGTGTTGCCTCTAGCGTCCGGCTGTGGTCTCGGTTGGGGCACCACGATTGCGCAGTTTGTCTCGCCGTCGCGCACAAGCACGATCGCCGCGCCGACACGCGGCACGCCACCCAACAGCATGGCCGCCGTGCAAACTGTTATCAGACATCGTAATGCTGTTTGTACGCAGTGCCTCTTAGCGATAGCTGCCATCGTATTGCCTTTCATTATTTGGCTCGGTTCCACCTGCTCTCGCCACTCCACGCTGATACAAGGTTACATACACGGCTCATATGTGCAAATATGAGGTCAGGGTGATGCCGGTTCGTCCGTTGCCGTCGCCAGCCGCACCGCCATGCGGCAGCCGCCGAGAAATTCGCTGATGTTGAGCACTTCATCGACCGTGTGAGCCCCATGCTGACCGGCGCCGAGCGTGACCGTGGCAATGCCGCGGCAGGTCAGCCAGTTGGCGTCAAGCCCGCCGTTGACAATCGTCATTTCCGGGGTCCGGCCGGTTACCGCTTGCGCCGCGTCGCGGGCGACGACGACGGCGGCTTCGCGACGGTTGAGCTTGAATGCCTCGTAATCGATACGCACGTCGAACCGGATTTTTCCGCAAGCACCCGCCTTGTTGCGCACCTGTCGGGCAGCGCGCTGAAATGCGCGTCGGAACCGGTCGAGGATGACGTTGCGAAACGTCGGGTTGTGGCTGCGTAGTTCGGCAGCGAGTCGAACGTGCGGGGTGACGACGTTGGTGGCCTGCCCGCCCTGGATGACGCCGATGTTGCTCGTGCCCGTCCGTCGGCCCTTGCACACGGTGCCGAGATAGCCGTCCTTGTGAAGCTGGGCTATTGCCAGTGACGCGATCACCACGGCGCTGACGCCCATGTCAGGGTGTACGCCCGCGTGGCTGGCGATGCCTTCGACATCGATGGTCATCCGATACGCACCGGTGGCACCGATGATCAGTTTCTCCGGCGCACCGCTGTCGAAATTGAATGCGAGCCTGGGCTTGCCCAGGTCACGGATTGATACATGCCGGGCCCCGATCAGGCCTACTTCCTCCTGCACCGTCCAAAGCAACGTCAGAGGCGGATGCGCCAGCTTCTTTTCGAGAATCGATACGGCGGCATGGAGTACGGCCGCAGCGCCGCTGCGATTATCTGCGCCCAACCCGGTATCGTGACGGCCTGAACGAATCCATCCGCCCTGTCTCACCGGCTTGCTGGCGACGCAGATCGGCACCGTGTCCACGTGGGCCATCAGCAGCCTGCGTGGTGCTCGACGTAATCGTCCGGTGCCCGGTAGCTTCACGATCAGGTTGCCGCAGCAACCTTCGAATAGGCTGTGCCGATGCGCGTGATCGAATTTAAATGCGGATTTGGCCAGGCCCGCACGGCACAACGCCTCGGTGATGAAACGCATGATCGCCGACTCACGTCCGCTGGGCCCGGCGATCGCCATCATTTTCATGACCGTGGTGATTGCACGTTTTTCTTCGGGGTCGGTTGGCAAGGTGGTTCACTCGCATCTCTTGTGCCCGCATTCAGGTGTATCCACGGTGCCACGGGCCCGTGATGGCCAGGGTCACGCCTTGTTCCTGAATGTTGACGAACAGTGTTGACCCATCGGGGCTGAACGTTACACCGGCAAGCTCCGAGTTGCTGGCCGCGTTCTGTGCTAGGACGTACAAGCGGCCGTTGGGCGTGACCGCGATAATCCGGTCAGGATCCTCGCTGTCTTCACAGACGATCACATCACCCCAGGGCGCCACGGTGAGGTTGTCCGCGTTTTTCAGCAGTTTACCGTCATCGGACTGGATAAACAGTTCGAGCCTGCCGGGCTGTTGCTGCTCACCGTCGCGTGCTTCTTGCGGGCTGGGCTGGTACCGCCAGATCTGGCCCAGTTTGCCGGCACCGCCGGTCGTGCATGCGAAATAGACGCCGTGGCGATCACTCCATATGCCCTCGCCACGCGCAAACCTTGCGGCGCCCTTGTCCCAGCCGTTAAGGCGCAGATCATCTGCGGGCGATTCGACATCATCCAAATCGATCCAGCGAACATCCATTGTCTCCCCGGCGTGTATCGTCGGGTCCGCCGGTTCGCCCCGTTCGTCGGACCAGTTGCGGGTGTCGAGCGAGGCGTGATCACGGATGGCAAGCGCTTGCAAGCGCCCACCCGCCCCCAGGTCGCCCCGGTGATCGGGCACGAACCGATACAACAGCCCGTCATCAAGATCCTCGCTCTGGTAGACGATGCCCGTGCCCGCGTCCACGGCGACGGCCTCGTGAACAAATCGGCCCATTGCTTTGAGCGGCCTCGGGTAGGCCAGCCCGGTCCGAGTCGTTGCCGGCACCTCGAAGTTGTAGCCGTGATCGACTTCGAACTTATCGTCGCGTGTTTGCGTCGTTTCCTCGCACGAGATCCACGTGTTCCACGGTGTCGGGCCACCTGCGCAGTTGCGCAGCGTACCGGCGAGCGACAGAAAGTGTTTCCGCAGACGGTGGCGCTTCGTGTCATAAACGATGGTCGTCGTGCCGCCCATCGCCGGCGCACCAAAGCCCGGATCGTATAACCGGGCTCGATCGACGCGGTTGACCTGCTCGTTGTGCTCGCCGAACGGGCCCCGGGTTGCATCTTTCGACCCGATCTCGTGATTGCGGATAAGAACGGTCGTACCTTCGGGTCCGGCAAAAGCAGCCATTCCGTCGTGCATGGCGGGCACATGGAACCCGTCGTCCATGCGCTGGCCGACCTTCGAGATGACGTGATAGCTGAATCCCTGCGGCAGATCGAGCACCCGTTCGGGATCGGTGCGCAATGGCCCGAACCCCACTGGTTTGTCGCCTTGCTGCCCGGTTGCCGTGGCGCAGAATTCCCGGAGACCCCAAAATCCCAGTGACACCGCACCGCCCATGCGAATCAGTTGCCGGCGTGTAAGGTCCATGTCATGGCTCACGTGATCCGGGCAGCGAACAGACGTCGCCGACGTACCGAACCCAAATCGCGTTGGTGACGCCCGCCACGCCCATGGGCTCACCGGCGACGAGCACGATCGGGTCGCCCGGCCGGGCCCAGCCACGCTGCTGTACCAATTCGTCGGCCTGCGCGGCGAACTCGGCACGGTCCTTCGGCTGTGCCATCAGCACCGGGATGACCCCGTACAGGATATTCATCCTGCGCAGGGCGGCCATATCCGAGCTGGCCGCAATCACCGGTACACCCAGACGCGTGCGCGACAGGTACAACGCGCCGCCGCCACGCTGCGACCAGGTAACGACCAGCCGGGCGTCGAGATCGCCCACGATGGACGCTACGCCGTGCGCCAGGGCCGCCGTGCGGTAACGGCTTTCGTCGGGCCGGGCCGTGACACGATCGTTGGTGAGCGTACCGTCGCAAATCATCTGGTTGAGCGTGATGCTCGCCACCCTCGCCATCATGGCCACCGCGCGCGTCGGGTAGCTGCCCACCGCCGTCTCACCGCTGAGCATCACCGCGTCGGCGCCGTCGTAGATGGCGTTGGCCACGTCGCTGACCTCGGCACGCGTGGGCGACGGTTTGTCGATCATGCTCTGGAGCATCTGTGTGGCCACGATCACCGGCTTGCCGAGATCGTGCGCCAGGGCGATGATGCGCTTCTGGATGATGGGCACCTTGGCCAGGTCCATCTCGATACCCAGGTCGCCACGCGCCACCATCACCGCATCGGCGGTGGCGACGATCGCGTCGAGATCGTCCAGCGCTTGCGGCTTTTCGATCTTCGCGATGACGGGGATCCGCTGCATCCCCTTGCGCTGCCGTTGGGCCAGCGCCGACTGAAGCTGGCGCACGTCGTCGGCGCGGCGAACGAAACTGAGCGCCAGAAGATCGATCTCGTTTTCCACCGCCCATTGCACGCACCGCCAGTCGTGATCGGTCATCGAAGGCAACGCCAACTCGCTGTCCGGCAGGTTCACGCCCTTGGACGAACTGACCCGCCCGCCCACGGTGACCTGGCAGACGATGGCAGCGTTGCCCTCACGCTCGATTTTTTCCGTGCCGAGCATCCGGACGGCGCCGTCGTTGATCAGCAGGCGCTGGCCGGGCTCGATCTCCGCGATGACTTGCGGTGAGTTGGTGGAGAAAACGATCTGATGGTCGTTCGGCTCGGCGGTGATGGTCAACTGTTGCAATACGACGGTGTCGCCCGGG
>CAUYYV010000145.1:0-8134 GCA_963577075.1 Phycisphaerae bacterium | reverse complement strand
AACTGATGCGACGAGTATCGCACCAGGTCGACGGCGTAGCGGAGGGCGAGCCTGCCCCGGCCCAACTCGCCGATGGGCGAGGCGATCAATCGACGAAGCGACTGTCGCAGATCGTTGGGCCAGGCCATAGAATTATTATCGAGTATTCCCGGTCCGCGGTCACGGCCGGTAATCAAATCCTCCGCACCCGTCTATACTGTCCCTTTCATGCGCCCGCCGGGCCTAACGGAGCACTGCACATGTACAGAACAATCAAGGCGGCCGCGATCTCGCTCAAGCCGAAGGGGTGGGACAAGGATCACAACGCCGACAAGCTCGAGCGGTTCTTCCGCAAGGCGGCGAAGACGAAAGCCGACCTGCTGCTGGCCACCGAGGGCGTGCTCGATGGGTACGTCGTCAGCGAGGTCATCGCAGACCCGAGCAGAACCGCTGAGATGCTCGAACTCGCCGAGCCGATCGACGGGCCGTATGTCAAGCGTTTTCAGAGGCTGGCGAGGTCTCTCAAGACCTGCCTGGCATTCGGGTTTGCCGAGCGTATCGGACGACAGGTTTACAACGCTGCGATTTTCATCGATCATCGCGGCCGGCTCTGCGGCAAGTACCACAAGACGCAATTCGCTGAAGGCACACACCCGTCGTGGAACTTCAATCGGATGGGCAGGCATCTGCGCGCTTTCGACACGCCGTTCGGACGCGCCGGGTTCCTGATCTGCAACGACCGCTGGAACGCGAACATCGCCCGGGCGATCGTGCTCGACGGTGCGCAATACCTGATGATCTGCTCATTTGGCACCCGGACTAAGAATCAAAACGTTGCAGTTCTGGCGCGCGGCCGTGAGAACGGCGTGCCCGTCGTCGAGGCAAACGTCGGCGTGAACATGATCGTCAGCAAGGGCGAGGTCGTCGCTTACCAATGGGGGGTGGACAGGATCACGACCGCGATGATCGACATTCCCGCGCCGCCCTCGCAGCGCATCGCCCGGCAAGCCGAGAGTCAATATATCGCCTGGCAGAAGCGTGAAATGCCCAGGCGGTATCGCCAGACGAACAAGTCGTTCAAGGAGGGTCAAGCCCCCCGCATGCAAACGGATGACACCGGCAGACTCGTTTCACGCCCCGCCAGCCGCCGCGCCAAGAACCGTACTTCCTGATCGCATCGATCATGTACTGGCTGCATGTCGGGTGGAACCGGCAGTGCCCGCCCAGCAACGACCCAAGTGTGGCCCGGTACGCCAAAACAAGAAAGATCAAGGCACGCGACACCATGACAACAGTTTAGCCGCGACCCGCAGGGGAGCGTGCTTTACCGCTTTGACCCGCGTCCACGTCCGGGGGCAGCCACGGGGACTTTCACGGATCCGATGCAATTTTGTCCGTGCTTTTTTCACTTCTACGTTGCCAGGTCACGTCCATGGCGGTGACCGCCTCGATCAACCAGCGTTGGTAATCGGCGACGGCGGCCGGTGCATGCGGACGGGCGATCACGATCAGGTCGAAGCTTCCGGGCAACTCGTGTTGGCAGCATCGAAACGCCTCACGAACTCGCCGCTTGATGCGGTGTCGGCGCACCGCGTTGCCCACACGGCGCGACACGCTTAGCCCCAGGCGTGGGTGATTCAGATTATTACGAAGTCCACAGACCGAGAGGAACCCGACGTTTTTGCGCAAGCGCGCGGCATACACCCGCTCAAACTGCCGGTTGCCCGACAATCGCAGGTGGCGCCCAAAACGATATCTGAAAGTTGACTCGCCCACGGCACGAAAGTCGCAAGTTGATTCAGATCGATAAGCAGAAAGTTCACGCTGGTCCGGCCGGGAATCATACTTTACCAGCGAACATTGGCCAAGAACTGCCTGATGCGGGCGCCGCCGATCCGCCGGCGAGTTTCCAACGGCAATCGGGCATGGGTCAGCAGTGTGATCGCGGTTCCCAACTCGTGCCTGGGCATGGCGGTGTCGAACAGCACCTGCCCGGCACGCGAATCATCAATAATCAATCACGGTTCAGGATACGCCATGGTCCCGCCGCATCGCCAGCAGTTGCGAACTGTACGCCGAGATCACGTCCTGGCGGCGCAGCATGCCAATTACTTTATCCGGCTCAGCGTCGCTGACGACGGGCAATTCCTCGAATCGGATCCGGGCAAATCGGCCGATCGCGCTGGACAGATCCATGTCGAGCGTCAACGGCTTGACCTTCGTCGCTAGGTCCGCAGCGACGGCCAGATCCGCCAGTTGCGTGTCGTAAAGAAACTGGCGCATGTCATTGAGACCGAACAGGCCCTCGTAACGGCCATCGGCTGAAACGACGGGGAAACAGATCTGGTGCGAGCCGGTAATCAGCCGATCCATTTCCTTGAGCGGCAGGTCGGGCGCCACGGGCATGTATTCGCGGTGGACCTTCGACAACGCCTGTTGCACGGTCATGCCTTCGAGGATGTCGATGATGAAGTCACCGCGGTGCGCCGGCGACTCGAGTCGACTCTTGACCTGTTGCGTGTAGAGCGTCCACCGGCGGCTCATCAGGTAGGAAATCGCGCAAACCCACATCGACGGCAGCAGCAGTTCGTAGCTGGCGGTCAGCTCCGAGACCATGATCAGCGTGCTGACCGGCGTGTTGGCCGCGGCGGCGAAAAAGCTGGCCATGCCCAGGATCGCGAAGATCGTCACGTCGGCCGCCTCGATGACGCCCAGCCGCTCGAAGGTCATCCCGACCACAGCGCCCAACGTGCCGCCGATGACGATACTCGGGCCGAACACGCCGCCCGAGCCGCCTGAGCCGATCGTCAGCGACGTCGTGACGATCTTGCCCAGGCCCACGATCAGCAGTACGGACACCAGCAGCGTCGCATCACCGGGCGTCAACACTTTCTGCAGAAACCCGTAACCGAACGACAGCACACTCAGTGAATCGGTGGCCGCCGTTTTATCGCTTGTCGTCGCGTTCAAGGTGAGGTACGCGAACAGTGCCAGCGCCCCGGTCAAAAAGGCGCCAAGCGCCGGCTTGAAGTAATTGGGGATCGCCAGGCGCTTGAACAACACCGTCACGCCGCTGAAGCACTTGACGTAGCCCAGCGACGCCAGCGACATTGCGCCGGCCAGCACCACCAACGGCATCAGCAGCCACGGATTGTTGAATTGCAGGTCCGGCGGTATCTGGAACAGCGGCTCGAACGCGTACGTGCCGGTGAGCATAAGCATCATCACGCTGAATACGCAGTACGACACGGCGGTAGCGATGAATGCGGGTATCAGCGCCTCGGCCTCGAAGTCGGGGTCACGGTAGAGCACCTCGGTAGCGAAGATCGCGCCGGCCAACGGGGCGTGGAAGATCGCGCCGATGCCGGCGCCGAGCCCGGCGGCCATGATGATGCGTCGCTCCGAGTCGGACAGTTTCAATCGGGTCGCCACCAACGAGCCAAACCCGGCGCCAATCTGAGCGATCGGACCCTCGCGACCACCCGAGCCTCCCGTGCCCAGCGTAATCGCCGACGCGACCATCTTCACCAGCGGCACGCGGGCGCGGATCAGGCCCCGCTTGTTGTGGTACGCGTCGATCGCCGCGTCCGTGCCGTGGCCCTCTGCTTCCGGCGCCAGCCAGTAGACCAGGACACCGCTGATCAGCCCCCCAATCGTCGGCACCAGCAGCAGCATCCAAGGCGCCAAGGCCGCGCCGCTCGCGACGACGGACTCGAATATATTTTTCTCGTTGCCCGGACCCGGCTGGTCGTAGCCGGCAAACGTTACCAGGCTGTAGCGGGCAACGACCAGGCACATCAGGTGAAACAGGGCCGCACCGATGCCCGCAACCACGCCGACGACCGGTGCCAGCACGATACCCCGTTCGGTGACAGGCCAAGCGAACTTGGTCCAGATTGATCTTCCCGGCAGTCTTGCGAGCAATGACTTCATGATCGCCAGCGTCCCTCGGGGCGAAAAACCTATTAAACGCTCTGCCGCACCTGGGGGCAAACCTGCCGAGTCAGCGGCGGTTCGATCAGGCACGCCGGCCGACAACCACCGCGGGCGGGTGCATCCAATAAAATCGACTCGCCCGAACTAGATTGTGTCAATGGGCCGATGTTTCAACAGGCCGCAAACCGATCGCGGGATCATGATGCGATGAAGCATGACGACATGGCGATCATCGGCATGGGCCCGGCCGTCCAAAAGACAACTATCTAGGGCGCCGAGCTGGGCAAGCGTGTGGTTATCATCGAGAAGACGCCGGTGGCAGGCGGGACGACGATCAATACCGGCGCCAATCCCTCCAAGGGCACTGCGCAAGACCGGCGGCGCAGTGAAACGAACGTGGACAGTTTGTTCGTGGGCGCACGGGTGAGGCGTGTCGGTTCAGGCGCCGGACAGTTCCTCGACGGCGTGGGTGGATGAAGATGGCGCAGCGCTGCCGGCCAGGTCAAGCATGCGGGCCAACGCAACCAACGCCCATTGGCGCACGTGGGGGTGCACCTTGATCTGATTGACGATCTTGTCCTCGACGAGGCTGTCCATCGCGACGAGTAGGTGCGGCATATCGATGCGGTACATCGTGGTGCACAGACACTGGCAATCGCTGAGCATGCGAACTTCAACACCCCGCCCGGCGGCGGCATCCGCCAGCCGATTGACCATGTGCACCTCGGTACCGATAGCCCAGCGCGTGCCCGGCTCAGCTGACTCGATGGCGATCTTGATCGCCTCGGTCGATCCGGTCATATCCGCTTTCTGCACCACCTCATGAATGCATTCGGGGTGGACGATCACGGTCACGTCAGGCCACTGGGCACGGACCTGGTCGACGTGCTCGGGGCGAAACAGCTTGTGGACCGAGCAGTGGCCCTTCCAGAGAATAAAGGTGCTGCGGCGGATCTGCTCATCGTCGCACCCGCCTTCGCCATCGGGGTCTTTGGGATCCCACAGGCACATGGCGGTAAGGACGTCGTAGCCCATGGCCGCGGCCGTGTTGCGCCCGAGGTGCTGATCGGGCAGGAACAGGATCTTGATCATCTCATTATCATGCTTCGGCCGCGTACCGCCGGCCAGCGCCCACTCGAACACACGCTGGCAGCTAGAGCTGGTGCACACCGCGCCGCCGTGCTCACCGCAGAAGGCCTTGATCGCCGCGCTCGAGTTCATGTAGCAGATGGGGATGATTCGGGTGGAAGGGGCCGAGGATCCGGGGAGCCGAGGGATTGAGCCCGTCAGCCCCTGCGCATCTGTTGCCCCCGGCTCCTTTGCGAGCACATGCTCCAACTGCTGCCACGCTTCAATGGTCTCATCGTAATCAGCCATATCCGCCATCGAGCAGCCGGCGGACAGATCGGGCAGGATAACGGCCACATCGTCGGGCGTGAGCACGTCGGCGCTCTCGGCCATGAAGTGCACACCGCAGAAGATCACGTACCGGGCGCCCACCTGCTCGACCCGCTCAGCGGCAAGCTGGCTGAGCTTGAAGCTGTCACCGGTGAAGTCGGCGAATTGAACCACGTTGTCCTGCTGGTAGTGGTGCCCGAGAATCACCAGCTTGTCACCCAGCTCCGCACGACGGGCGCGGATCGCCGCGGCGAGTTGATCATCGCTCATGCGTATGTACCGATCCGCAAGTGGCGGCTGCCAAAGCATCGTATTAACCTCCAAAGTCACCGTACGATGATATGCAATCCGAAATCAAAAATCACACCCCCCTTTCCCATACTGGCGATTTTTCGGACTGACTGGTCGAAGTTTCCCACCACGCTCATCCGGATGCCATAGACGGCGAGCCCGTATCTCCCCGCCGACACCCGCCCTGCACCATGCGGGCCACGTTCGGATTAGCGGGGATCACGCGCCATATCCATTGCGAGGCAACGCTTATGCATCCCGGCATATGTGGTGGCGACACGATCGGCCCGGCCAATTTGTTTGCGCTTCGTATCCGCGTTGCGACCCGTCTATACTGTCGCTCGTGTACATCCTCCAAGCGCAAAACCTGGTCAAGCGATACGCCGGGCGTACGGTGGTCGACGAGGTGTCATTCGACGTGGGCGAGGGCGAGATCGTGGGCCTGCTGGGCCGAAACGGCGCGGGCAAGACGACCAGCTTCCGCATCGCCATCGGCATGATCACGCCCGAGGCCGGCCGGATCATTTTCAACGGCCAGGACGTGTCGAAGTTGGCGATGTATCAGCGTGCCCGGCGGGGCATGGGCTACCTGTCGCAGGAACCCAGCGTTTTTCAACGCCTGAGCGTCGAGCAGAACCTGATGGCCATTCTCGAGACCCGGGCAAACCTGACCCGTCACGAGCAGAAACGCCGCGCCAAGCACTTGATACAGCAGTTCGACCTGACGCGAAACCGGGCGCAGCAGGCGCGCACGCTCTCCGGTGGTGAGCGGCGCAAGCTCGAGATCGCCCGCGCCCTGATCACCGAGCCGTCACTGGTTCTGCTCGACGAGCCCTTCAACGGCGTAGACCCCATGGCCGTCGAGGATTTGCAGCGTGAAATCAGCAGGCTGCGCGATCAGTACCAGATTGCCATGCTCATCACCGACCACAACGTCTCGCGTACACTCGAGGCGGTCGATCGCGGCTACATCATCAACGAGGGCAATGTCGTTTTCAGCGGCACGCCCCGGCAGATCATCAACAACGATCAGGTTCGCCAACTCTACCTCGGGTCGACGTTCAAGGGCGACGAGTTCGATGAGTAAACGAACCTCTAACACTTTATCGTCACACGACCTAGCATCGCTTCGGGTGCGTGTAATCGTCTGGGTCGTCCTGTCATTGATCGCGTTGCTGGCGATTCGAGTGATCGACGCCCACGTGACGCACCACCAGCCGCTCGCGGCTTGGCGGACAAACGAGCATGGCCGCACCTCGCCGTAAAAAATCTTCCCGGCGCACCGCCGCCGGCGTGCCCGAAGCACTGACCGATGCGTCGCGCGGCCAGCGGCTGCACAAGGTTCTCGCCACCGCCGGCGTCGCGTCGCGTCGTGAATGCGAACGGCTCATCGCCGATGGGCACGTGCGTGTCAATCGGCAACTGGTCGCCGCCATGCCCGCCTGGGTCGACCCGGACCAAGACCGCATCGAGGTCGACGGTCGCATCGTGTCCTCGGGGCGCCGCCGGCCGTCAAAGCGGGCGTTGATCTACGTCGCCCTGCACAAGCCGAAGAACGTCATCTCCACCGCGCGCGACCCACAGGGTCGGACCTGCGTGCTCGACCTGGTCAAGTTGCCCGATACCCCGGCAACCAGGCTTTACCCCATTGGCAGGCTCGACGCCGATTCGACCGGTCTTATCCTGTTGACCAACGACGGCGACCTGGCCAATCGGCTCACCCACCCACGCTACGAGGTGACCAAACAGTACGAGGTCGCCATTGCCGGCATCCTCAACGACGATGATGTATCGAAGTTGACCAAGGGACTGTACATGGCCCGGCGTGGCCGAGGCGCTTCGCAACAGCGGCCAGCCAAGGCCGCGATGACCGCCGTCAAGGTGCTCGGCCGCCAACGCGATCGAACGCGGGGCGATCGTACGACACTGGCTATAACGCTCACCGAGGGCCAGAACCGCGAGATTCGCCGCCTGCTCGCTCGGTTGAACCACAACGTCCGCCGTCTCAAGCGGGTCGCCATAGGACCGCTCAAGCTACGCGGCCTGGCACCCGGCCAATGGCGGCGCCTGACCGCTGCCGAGCGACGCACCCTGATGGTCGCCGCCGGCCTGCAACAGCGCCGCTCGTCAGGAACCCTTCCCGGCCGGCCGTCGCAACCACCACAATCAGCCTGATCGACACCGCGGAAGTCCAGCCACTTCGTATCCGATGACATCACAGGGCCCGGCCCCGCGACGTGCCCCAACGCCTCGAATCGATCGTTTTGTATCGACCCGGGCGGACAAGAACATGTCTGACGACCCACACCGCCGTCTGTGCCGAGAACCTTCACACGCTCTTCCTCGCGGCCAACGACTTGAAAGGATCGAGCGCCAACCTCGGTGCGCTGCGTCTTACCGATTCCTGTGATCAACTCGAGCAACTGGCGGCCTCGCAATTTCCAACCGGTGCAGCCGACCTTATCGAACAGATCACCCGTGAGTTCGAGTGCGCCGAGTCACAGATGCGATCACGGCAGTGCTCGAACAT
>CAUYYV010000144.1:0-8362 GCA_963577075.1 Phycisphaerae bacterium | reverse complement strand
AACGGTATCCGTCTCAGACGCCATCAAAGAAAAAGGCTTTTTTGGAAACCAGAATAGCGTGGCACGCCCGACCGCCGCGAAATGGGACCATACGGTCGAACGATTGAAAAAACGGTTTGACGTGAAATAGTGCGACGAGTTGGAATCGCGATTACGAGACCGCCAGACCACCACCCACGGGCTTCTGGCCGCCACGATCCATCACATTCTTGATGGCGCGACCTCCTAAGAAGACCATATGAGTAGCGTTGAGCCGAAGTTTGCCGACCTGGAACGCAGGATGAAGTCCTTGGCGGCCGAAGATGGTGACATTTACCTACCAAACATCTTACCCACTGCCCCAGTTTGCTACGTGTTCGTCTGCATGGAGCCATCGCTCGTAGGGTGGGCAGGACCTAATGGCGATAAAGCGAAGAGCAGGTTAGCTGAAGGATTTTGTAACTTCTTGTGGTCAATGGAGGATTTCATCCTCCATCACTCGATCCAAAACTACTTACTGAAACCGGGTCAATGGTATCACGTCACAGATGTTTCAAAGGGTGCCATGACGGTGAATAAAGCCCAAGCAGAGCGAGGATTGAGGTACCGTCGTTGGTATGGTCTCTTGCTGGAGGAACTTGAACTGCTCGCCCGACCAGACACCCGCTATTTCGCTGTTGGTGGCGCTGTGGCAGGCTGCCTGACCGAACTACACTTCCCGTTCCCGTTTGACCTTATTCTGCATTACTCGGGTCAGGCGGCCACATCCAGAAAGAAAAGCGTTGAAGGGCACGAATCAGAGTTTGTCGAGTTTAGGGAAACAATTTCAGCGGAAGACATTTTGAACACGGCCCAAAGGCTGCTTGTCAGTTCTGGTATGTCAGCTGCTTTGCGTGACGAGACCCTGTTGCGCCTTAATCGAAGTGGTCCGATGAGCGAGTCCCGAAAAATGCTCGCGTTTCACTACAAAAACAAATTTCAGCAATCCCCGAGTGTGCACGCGCCATGACACCCGATCGGCAGCGCATCGTCGCCAAGGTGGACTCTCTGCTGTCGCAGTGCGACGAGTTGTCCGCACGATTGCAAGACCGCCCGTCCACCACCCACGGGCTTCTGACCGCTACGATCCATCACCTGCTGAACTGTGCATAGGCTTGCACGACTACCCAGAAAGGCTCCATGCCAAACGCGAACGACGAACAACTCGATCTCGACGCCACGCAGGAAACGGAACGCGACTTCCCCACGCAGGTGGGGGTGAACCGTGGAAGAAAAAAACTTGTCCCTCCTTTAAGAGGACCTCCCCGCGCCGGTGGGGGTGAACCGGATGGTGCTATTTCGAGGTATGACTCGGGTTCCTTTTGTGCGGTTGGTCATGGCATTACTCGGACGATCGGGGGCGCCGGCAAATCGAGCCCCAGCAACCTGGGCGTTGCTTCGATTATGGCGTTCCCCGCACTTTCAAGTGGTACAGCTTCGCAGAAGTCGCCACCCTCCTGTCCACGCGACTAGACAACCCTTTTCAGCGCTTCGACATCAGCCATGTGGTCACTTGGTTCGTCTGAATTCTTGAACGAAACGAACCCCTCAAATATCCGGACTTCCCGAGCGGGGTCTGCGTCTATGAGCCGCCTGAACAGGTAGAGCGTTGCCAGCAGCACTGAAGTTCCCAGGCCCTCGTACCAATACCTGTGGTCGGTGTTGTGCTTTTCAATAGATCTGCCCACAGGATTACCTTTGGCGTCGAACCCAGCGGAGACAGGGGCTTCGATGACAAGATGAAGTGGATCGCCGCCTGAACCGGCCAATTCTGTAAGTCGCTCGCCAAGCTCGCCGTAGTTCAAATTCTGGGGCCTGCCGTCGGAATCTGAACCGACCGTTGCCACGAGGTAGCCGCAGCTCTTATTCTTGCTCTGCGCGAATCCAATATCAACGAAGCACCATTCGCCTTTGGGCGCTTTCAGTTGATCCATCGTTCCGGTGCAGATATTCATTCCAGCCACCCTCCCTCGGTCAGCACGGTGCGGTGCCGATCTTCGGCGGCGTGGGCTTCGGCAAGTAATTCTTTCAGTGCGTCGCGGGTGCGGTTCTTGCGTCCTTCGAAATCATCCGCTACGGCGATGTCTTTCTTGCGTGGGTTGTTGTTTTTTTCCGCTGCCTTCGCGAAGCACTTCTGCTTCGCGAACCGCTGGCGGAGTTGCGTGACATGGGGTGATTCACGGGTGTTTTTTCGACTTTCAGATCGAATCCCTCGGCCTGTCGCCGTGGAATCGAGGCGCCGATCATCCGTTCCGTGGCATTGACCCATAATTGATCCTCACCGGTAACGAAGGTGAAGGCTACGCCTTCCAGTGCGGCCCGTCCGGTGCGGCCGATGCGGTGCGTGTAGGCTAAGGGCGTGTTCGGGACGTCAAAGTTGATCACGTGCGAAACACCGCTGACGTCGATGCCGCGTGCCGCGATGTCCGTTGCCACCAGGATGTCGTAGCGCCGCGTACGAAATCCGCGCATGGCCCGGTCTCGCTGGGCTTGGGACAGGTTGCCCTGAAGGCCTATCGCGCGGTGTCCGGCCTTGCTCAGTTGATCGGCGAGGCGGCGGGCCCGATGCTTGGTGCGGGTGAAGATGATGGCAGAATTGCACTTGTCGTCGGCAAGCACATGTTCGAGCAACGCGCGCTTTTGCTGCTCGTCAACCATGTAGAGCGAGTGATCGATGGTGGTGGCAGGGGCGGAACTGGCCGTTTCCACCACGTGCGGCTTCTTTAGAAGATTGTTGGCCAGTCCGCGAATTTCCTTCGGCATCGTGGCCGAGAAAAGGAGATTTTGGCGTGGCGAAGGCAACACGGCGAGTATTCGGCGGAGATCCGGAAGAAAGCCCATGTCGAACATGTGGTCCGCTTCGTCCAGTACGAGTGCCTCGATCCGGTCGAGGCGGAGAAGGCCCTGTTGAAGCAGATCGAGAATACGTCCGGGGCAACCCACGACGATCTCGGGCCGTTGACGCAGGGCCTTGACCTGGTGAAGGATCGATACGCCGCCGTAGATGGTCACCACCTTGATGCGGGTGAATTTTGCAAGGGTCTGGAATTCCTCGGCGATCTGGGTCGCCAGTTCCCGGGTAGGGGCCAGGACCAAGGCGCCCGGGCCCTTGCGATGCGGCTCGAGGAAGCGGTTGAGCAGAGGCAGTGCGAAGGCGGCGGTCTTGCCGGTGCCGGTCTGGGCCAGGCCCAGGACATCCCGACCTTCTAGGCCGGCCGGAATTGTTTCCAATTGAATCGGCCAGGGGTCCTGAAAGCCGGCGGCCTTAATTCCGCGTAACAGGGGTTCAGGAAGTTCGAACCGGTCGAAACCGGTCAGTGGTGTGGTTGCGGAAATAGACATGAACAAATAATCTCCGCCGTGTATCTGCAGGGTTCGCCTGCGCGGGCACGGCCGTACGTTTCTGCCCCAGACAACAGCGAAGGGTAAGAAGAGTTTTTCTGGCGACGAGACCTCCAAGGGGTGGGAAGAGGTCCTGTTGTTCGCCGCTGCGGGTGGGTTCCCGCTTGTGCCGGTCAATCTAGCCGATTTTTCCGAACCATGCAACTCCGCGATGTTCGTCGTCGTCAGTGTCGTCAGTCAATGTGATTGACATCGACCGGATACTTCCAATGAAGTGAGATGCGGCCGATGAAAACCGGCGGGCATGGGTGGGATTCATCCATGGCCGGGAGCAGGGTGACCCATGTGCCCCGTGGGATTGGGGCGCCGCTATCACGTCTGATAAGTTGGGATGCAGTGCCTCATCGCTTGAGTTGTGGACGAGTAGGATCAAGGTCAAGTTTGCCGACGGCAAGGAACGCACCATTTAGCAGACTTCCCCGCGCAGGTGGGGGCGAACCGCGTCAGTAGCAGACGTATGGCTGGGCGGGGCCGAACACGTCAATCCGGTCCTCGATATGGTCGGCCCAGCGGAACTCGACGTGGGCATCGGCGAACGCGACGTTGCCGCCGACTACCTCGAGGCCGTTCTTCTTGTGATTGACTACGGCTTCGTGGCCGCCGACCTCCGTGCCCGGATAGCGGCTTGGGTCGTGCTGGTTGCTCCCGTTAGTGAGCCACATCCGATCGGTCAGGATCGCCGCGTAGTTGTGCCGGGCACGGTGCCCGAGATTCAGGACCGGGCCGATGCCGTCGTACGGGTCATCGTACGAGTCGTACTTCGCTTGTGAGTGCGTGGCCCAGCCGTGCCAGCGGCTGGATCCGTTTGTCGGGTTCGACCACATCCCGAGGCCCCCGATGTACATGTAGGTCTGATGGACGGCGGTGCCGTTGGGGTCCAGATGGCCCGCGGTATACCCCCAGCCGTTGTAGGGTGGGAAACCCGCCGTGACGCGATCGTACGGATCGTACAGCGAGGTGCCGCTGCCTGGGCGGGTCTGGAAATCAGGGCATCGCATGATATTTAGGGCTACGGCTACGGACGGTCCATCATCATCGTAACCCGGCTCGGACCGGCCCATGGCCGTGCCTTGGAGCAACTCGATGATATCGCTCGCTGCGCCGATCACTGTCGGGTACGCCCAGTACCCGTGGGGGAAATCATTGTGGTTCGACGCGGCATAACCAATCAACGCCTGCATAATCTGGCGCTGCTGCGTGCCGCAGATCGTGTACCGGGCGATACGCTTGGCCTGCTTGACCGCCGGCAGCAGCATCGCAATCATGATCGCGATGATCGTAATGGCCACAAGCATCTCAATCAGGGTAAATGCGCGGCGCATAGCGGTGCCCCTCGGTCACATGATTGGGAAATAATGGTGTTTTACCGCTTGTTGTCATTGTAACGCCGGTTTGTGCCCGGGACCAGCATCGGCGGCATCCGTGCACGGTCAAACCGTGACGGGCGTCGGCGATCTGGCGCATCGATTCGATCAATGCCCGGTCCGTCAGTGGACGCCGGGGCTGATACCGCTGCATGCTGCGCGGCTGCTGCAATACTCTGTGCGCGTGACGTGCGGACAACTTAAGGATGCAAGGCAGGCAAAGGCGGGGATGACATGACAGAAAGAAACTGGATTATGCGGGAGTTGTGGTGCAGCGACCCCGACGGGATTTGAACCCGTGTTACCAGGATGAAAACCTGGTGTCCTGGACCAGACTAGACGACGGGGTCGAAAGGTGTCAGGTGACGGCGATCATTGTAGCGTGTGCATCGGCGGGGGCAACCGCGGGGCCTAGATGGCGGTGATGTCGTTGCCTCAACGAACGCCTCCATCAGGCCGAACGGGTCGTGTACAATCTGCCGCTTTGTCCGGAGAACCGACCCGATGGCCTCGTTGGCTCGCATTCTGGCCGCGGCCACCCCGGTCGCATTTGTCGGCAGTGTGTCGTGGTTCGGTGTGCTGACCTACGTCAATCAATATATCACCCGCGAACTGGGCGGCAGCGCCGAAGACTGGGCGGTCGTTTCGCTGGCCTACAACGTCAGCATCATGGTGTGGCTGCTGTTCGTCTCCGACATTGCGGTCCGGCTTGGCAGGCGGCGGACGACGGCGGTGGCGGTGCTGGTCAACGTGCTTGTCTTTGCCGGCTTCGCGATGACGCGCAGCATCGTGGTCATCGGCGTCATCCTGGTGGCGGCGGGCTTCGGTCAGGCGGTGTTTCTCTCGACTTGGAGGGCCATGGTATCCAACGCGGGCGGCGCCAAGCCGGGCCGGGCCCTGGCGTCAACCGTGCTGGTCGGCGCGGTGATGGGTGCGTTGTCACAGATCGCGGGCGGCCGACTGATCGAACAGGTGGGTTACGAGCATTCGTTTCTGATTATCGCCGTGTTGTGCGCCGTATGTGCCGCGGCGTACTGGCCGCTGTCGCGCCCGCTCGAGCGGGCCGAGCAGGGCGGGGCCGTCAGCCTGCTGCATCTGACGCGTCGCGATTGGACGGCGCTGATCGCCGGGCCGTTCGCCGTGATCGTTTTCGTCGGCTACACGTTCGAGCCCTTCAACTTTCACACGGTCAATCAACTGTTTGCCAACCTGGCCGACCGGGTGCACGGGCTGAGCGAGGCGCAGATCGGCGACGTGACCGGTTTCGGCCGGCTTCCGTCGGTGATCAGCGTGTGCGTGATGATGTGCTTCATCGATCGCGCCCATCCGGTCCGCTGTTATGGGCTGGCCGTCGCGTGCGTGGCGGTGACCGTCATCACCATGGGCTGCGTCGGGTCGCCGACCACGTTGGGGCTGACGTACGGCGCGTATTATCTCTGCCACGGCATGGTCTGGGGCACGCAAAGCCCGGCGATTGCGGCGGCGGTCGAACCGCGGTCGCACGACGTGGCGTTTGCCATTGCGTCGTTCGTCGCCAGCGCTGCAACGTCGGGCGCCGGGCTCGTGCATTTGTTGATGTTGCGTTACGGCATGTCGCTGCCGGGCGTGTTCGTCAGTTCCGGGCTGATCAGCCTCGTCGCGGGCGCGCTGCTGCTGGTCTATTCCTTTACCCGTCACTCTCGGGCGGCGCAGGCGCCGCGGGCCTGATCACAGTACGCCGTATTTCTCGTATGCGGCCGTTGCTTTCATGCCCGTCTTGATCGCGTCGCGGGTGACGTTCTCGGCGTGGACCTTCTCCCACGCGGCCCGGATCGCCTCGGTCTCGCATTCCTGCGGTACGACGACGACGCCGTCGAGATCGGCCATCACCAGATCGCCCGGGCAGAATTTCACGCCGTCGATCTCGACGGGCACGTCTGCGTTGATCACGCGCTGGCGGTTCATGCTGTCGTAGATGCACGTGCCACGCGCGAAGCAGGCAAAACCCATGACGCGCATCTTCGCCACGTCGCGGACCGCACCGTCGATAATCGCGCCGACGCATCCGCTGTTGCCCGCCGCGGTCGAGAGGAGCTCGCCCCAGATGCCCGACCGCATCGAACCGTTCGCCGCGCCGATCAGCACGTCGTCCGGCTTGCAGCTGTCGACAGCCTTCAACTCCATCTCGTACGTGTTCGGATCGTCGTGCGCCATGTTCGCCCACAACGTGGTCTTGCACCGGCCCACGAGCAGTTCGCAACCGGTCAACGGTTCCAGCCGCACGCGCGGCGACTGGTTGTGGTATTCCAGCGCGTCGAGGGCGTCGCAGATCACCGCGCTGTAAAGCGACTGGCGGATCATCTCGAGCGTGATCGTTTCAGGTACCTGGCTGCTCATGCGTTGCCGATTCCTGACTCGTATGTCGTGCGCGTCTTTCGCAATGTTTCGTGATGATCGAAACCTGAATATAGTGTGCCGGCAGAACACATACAACACGCCGCCGGTACCGGCCGTGTTACAAGAGGGGCATCCCGTGCGCATCGGTATTATTTCGCTTCAGCACGAATCGAACACGTTCATCGCCACGCCCACCACGCTGGACGATTTTCGACGTGAGACGCTGGCGGCCGGCCCTGGTGCGGCGGCGCAATTTGAGGACGCGCATCATGAGATCGGCGGATTCATCGAGGCCTTGCGTCAGGCGGGGGCGCAGGCGGTGCCGATCTTCGCGGCGTGGGCCATGCCGGCGGGAAAGATCACGGGCGATACTCACGACCAGTTGCTGGCGATGATGTTCGATGCCCTGGCCGACGCCGGGCCGCTCGATGGCTTGCTCGTGGCGCCGCACGGCGCTGCGGTGAGCGAACGCGAACCGGATATGGACGGCCACTGGCTTGCACTGCTGCGCAGCAAGGTCGGGCCAGGCATGCCCATGGTCTGTACGCTTGATCCGCACACCAATCTTACGCCGCGCATGATCGAAGCGTGCGCTGCGACCGTCACCTACCGGACAAACCCGCACCTGGACCAGCGCCAGCGCGGTGTCGAGGCGGCCGGGCTGATCGTTCGAATGTTGCGCGGCGAAGCAAGACCGACGCAGGCCGCCGCCTTTCCATGCGTGGCGATCAATATTGAAAAGCAGGAAACGGCCAAGCAGCCCTGCGCGGTGCTGTACGAGTTGGCCGATGAGATGCGCAGCCGTGCCGGCGTGCTGGCCGTCAGCGTGGCCCTGGGCTTTCCCTACTCCGACGTGCCGGAGATGGGAACGGCCTTCATCGTGGTCACCGACAGCGACGCGGGGCTTGCCCGGCAGTTCGCCGACGAGTTGGCCGACCACCTGTGGCGCCGCCGCGACGCCTTCGTGGCCGAACTTATCGGCATCGAGGACGCGGTCGCCGATGCGGCGACGGGGCCGGGTCCCGTCTGCCTGCTGGACATGGGCGACAACGTCGGCGGCGGCTCACCGGCTGACGGCACGATCATCGCGCAATACATTCACCAACGCGGCGGGCCCAAAACGTTCGTGGCAATTTGCGACCCTGAAGCGGTCGAGCAGGCCGGCGCCGCGGGTATCGGACAAAAGCTGCCACTACGCGTCG
>CAUYYV010000143.1:0-8371 GCA_963577075.1 Phycisphaerae bacterium | reverse complement strand
GGGGGCAGTTGATTCAACGCGTCGATCACACGCTGTGCCATTGCACCGATGAACCCGGGGTGGTTGTAGAACAGGCGCAGCTTGTCCAACCGTGGTGCCGCTGGCCCCGCCGCTGCGCGGGCCCGTTGCATGTCCTCGAGATACTGTCGGCAACCGGAGTACGACCCGAATGCAGACGTCACGAATACCAACGCGTGCTCGACGCCGTCGGCCGACATCTGGCGCAGCGTGTCGGTGAGCAACGGATGCCAGTTGCGGTTGCCGAAGTACACCGGCAGATTCGGCCCATACTCGGCCAGTTCACACTTGATGGCGGCGATCAACGCACGGTTTTGAGCGTTGAGCGGGCTGACGCCGTCGAACTCATAGTAATGCTCAGCGACCTCCCGCATCCGCTTGCGCGGCACGTTGCGGCCGTGCAAGACGTTTTCAAGAAATGGAATGACATCGTCGCGTTTCTCCGGACTGCCAAACGATAACAGAAGCAATGCGTCGTACTTTGTTGTCATTGATTCCGCTCCCACCTATCGCGTGGACAACTCGTGCACCGCATCAACCAATTCAATCACGTGCTCGGGTGACATTGTTGGCATGATGCCGTGCCCGAGGTTGAAGATATGGCCGGGACGGCCGGCCGCCTTGTCGAGAATGGCGCTGGCGTGCTTTCGGATTTCGGCGGGTGAGCAGAACAGCACCGTCGGGTCGAGATTGCCCATCACCGCGACGTCGGGTCCGAGTAGTTGCCAGGCGGCGGCCAGGTCAGCCCGCCAGTCCAGCCCGATCACGTCACCGCCACCTTGCTTCATCAGGGGCAGAATCGCCGGATTACCCGTAGTGAAATGGATCAACGGTGCCTCACTATTGACCTCGCTGATCAGCGTTTTCATGTGTGGCAGCACATGTCGCCGGTAATCATCCGGTCCGAGGCTGCCCGCCCAACTGTCAAAAATCTGCACCGCATCGGCGCCCGCCTCGATCTGGGCGTTGAGGTACCCGCTGATCAATTGCACCAACGTTTTCATCAGCGCATTCCATGCCCGTTGGTCGGAGAACATCATCGCTTTCGTGCGCGCGTAGTTCGATGATTTGCCGCCCTCGATCAGATAGCTGGCAATGGTGAAGGGGCCACCGGCAAACCCGATCAGCGCGATGTCGGGACGAAGGGCCCGACGCGTCAATCGTATCGCGTCATAGACGTAGCCCAACTCGTCGACTTTCGCGCGGCGCATACGATTGACATCCTCACGGCATCGAACCGGTCGATCGATGCGCGGCCCCTCGCCCTTGACGAACTCTAGGCCGAGACCGAGTGGCTCGGCGATCAGCAGGATGTCGGCGAAAATGATTGCGGCGTCCACGCCGAGTTGATCGACGGCCATCAGCGTCACCTCGGCGGCCAACTCGGGCGTCTTGCACAACTCGAGCAACGATACGCCGGCGCGAATTGCGCGGTAGGCACGCTGGTATCGGCCCGCCTGACGCATCAGCCAGATGGGTGTGTATGGCACCGGTTCACGCCGGGCGGCTTTCATAAACACCGAATCAGCGATCGTGCGCGGCGGCGGGTGTACATTGGCGGCCGGCCAACTCATGTCGATCCGCCGCCAGTCGTTCGTGTTGACGCCGATCGATGCCGCGACGCGTTTCTTATCGAGCAGGTTATGCCCGTTACACGCCAGTCCACGTACCAACTGTGTCATGTGCGGCGAGTCCGGCTCGAAATCGACCGTCATGTCGGCTTCGCGCACCGCCTCGGTGCAGATCGGTCCGATCGAGCCGATGCAGACCGCTGCAAACGCATCTCGCAGTTTCGTGTCGCAACCATCCCGTTGGGCGACCTGGAAGACATGGCGGACCTGTGTGGCGCTGGTGAACACCACAAACTCGACATTGCCGGCGATGATCTGCTCGATTGCCTGCCGCATCGGAGCGAGGTCTTCGGGCAACTGCCATTTGTAAACGGGAACCGGCAACACGTCGGCCCCACGCTGGCGCAGGCCGTTGAGTAATTGCGTATTGCTTTGGCCGTACTCCTGCACGGCGACACTTTTGTTGTCCACCGGGCAGTGCTCATCCATCGCGGCCAACAGATCTCGCCAGGTGTTTGGTTCCGGAACCGTCATCGTCGGCTTGAGCCCCATCTCGCGCAGGGCCGCCACCGGCTTGGGGCCACGCGCAATCGTTACAACGGCGCCCAACGCTTCGATAAACCGACCGGTCTCGTGGCGGGTCGCCACTGCTTGCGTGAGCATCCGCGTGCCCACGCCGGTTAGCAGGATCACGGTGTCAATCTGTCCGTCGAAAAGGCGATCGGCAAATGATAGCGCGTCGCTGTTCCGCTCCAGCGGCGACTCACGCATGCTCGGGGCGCTGATCGGCTTGCCCCCGCAACGCTCAATCAGGCCCGCCATCTCTGAAGCTCGTCGGCTCTCGAACGAAACGACGTGAAAACCCGTGAAATCAACCGTCATTGCAGGCCCTTTCCTCGAACGCGAAAGTATAACGTCAGCGAATCCTCACTCGACGAATAAAAGTCTTTATTGCATTACGGGTCACGGGATTGGCCGGCGCCATGAGATCATTCGTCGGGATCCAATATTCCCCAATCAGCGTGCCATGCTGCGAAACTTGGGGTAGTTACCCCGGCCTCTGTGTACGCGTCAGCCCGTCGGCCTAATCAGTGCATCGAGCAATACCAACGGCTCACCTGCCCGTTGCTGCGCTACGCATGACATGCCAGCGGGGATGCCGAAGTGGTCGCGGTGATTGATCTGGCACCGTGCCGGTCCGACCTGCACGTGACCGCTGCCGCGCACGACCGACACGATCCGAAAGTCATCGGGATCATAGGTCAGCCCTGATTCATTGGCTCGCGACAGCGCCAGTTCGAGTCCGCCGCTGTCGCCGCGACCGGTCACCGAGGCTGCCAGCAATGTCCGCCGGCGCGAGCCTCGCATCTTTGCCGTTGACTCGATCTCGTGCTCGAGTCGGACGGCGTGATTCATCCGCCAGTCGTCGCGCGATACCTGGCGCAATTGGTCAACCGGCATCGGTTGCGGTTCGACGTCGAGAAACACGCCCCAACCCGCGTGTACCAGCGATCCGAAGATAAATGGCACATGGTGCACGCGATCGGAGGTGTTGACCCAGCCGTGTCGGGTCATCGGCGGGATCGGCAGGGCGTAGCTCTCCGTGACGGGCGCCCGGCAGTTGCCCAGGACCATCAGCCCGCCGAGAGGCCTGTATCCGAGGTGGACCTCGACGCCGAACTGGTGGCGGTGGAAGGGTACGTCCAGGTTCTGAGGGTTCAGGTATGCCAGATTCCACGAATGGTGATCGCCGTAGACCAGTGGGACGATGGTGATGCCGAGGTTGGGCACGATGAAGCTGGCTTGCGGCGGTGCGTCGGTGTCTCGCGTCGGGCAGATGCCCGGGCTCGACCAGATCGCGGCCATCGCGTCGGTGAAACGCCGGCCGATCGCTTCAACCTCGGTGTTGCCTGTGGCGTTGAACGCCTTTTCGATTGCATCAATCACTCGCCGCACGCCGCGGTCGTAACGGAAAAAAGTCGAGAGCACGACGCGAAAATCGTCCGGGACGGGCTCCATGCCCTGGTTGGCGAGGTCTTCGAGTTGCTCCGCGGCGCGTTGCAGGTGGGCGCCACACAGCGCGTTGGTTGGCTCGATGGTGTCAATTGCCAGCCGCGTCGCATGAAACGCGCCTATCGTGTGGGCACGATAGGCATAGCTGTATAGCCGGGCCAGATCGGTCTGATCGGTCGTGATCTGGTTGGTGGCTCGGCCAGTGTCGTGACTGGTGCGTGCCTGCTCGAGCAGGGCGTGGTAGCCGCCATCCATTTCAGGTGTCAAGTCGTTCACGGTTACAACTTCGAATCGCCGCCTACGGCGATGTCGGCTGGGCGGTCAAATCATCATGATCAAATCGCGAGGTACCTTTCCTCTCAACTGACGGTGGTGCCGTTGGGCACCGACTTGGTCGGCTCAAGCAACACAATATCGCGAATCTCATCGCCGTCCATGGCGCTGGCGGCCAGGAGCATGCCGTTGGATAGTTCCCCACGGATCATGCGTGGCTCGAGGTTGATCACCACCACGATCTGCTTGCCTACCAGCGATTGAGGATCATAATATTGTTTGACCCCAGCGCAGACCTGTCTCGTCTCATTGCCAAGGTCGATATCGAGCTTGAGCAACCGATCGGCATTGGGGTGCGGTTGAGCGTCGCGAATGGTAGCAATTCTCAGGTCCAGTTTCGCGAAATCGTCGTAGTTAATCTGTGGTTTGGATTGCATAAGGGGTCTCCCAATCGAAGCTGTCTGACCGATAAAGCCCTATAAGGATAACGGATAATTTGTGGGGTGTCGGACGTGGTGGGGCGACAAGTCCGTCGAGCAAGACAATAATGTTGCTCCGTCCGGCCCCATGCCGCATACCGATGAGGGGGCCACCGCGGAGACCGTCAAGAACCTACGCCGGAGCTGAGGCTGCTTGAGCACAGAGCCGAACCAAGTACTGAAACCTTGCCATCGCCGCATCCGCTGGCGCCGATGGCTGTTGTTTAAGTTGATCCTGGTGCTGGCCGTGTTGGGTGGTGGGTATTGGTACATTGCCAACCCTCAGCGTGCCGCCAATCTGGCCGAGGGATTACTTGGCTCGATGACCGGCGCGGACGTGAGCATCAAGGCCGCCCACTTCGGCCTCGACGGGACGATCAGGCTCAATCAGATCGTGTTGCGCTTGCCCCGGACACTGCACGAGGGAGGCCGGCTATTCGAGGCTGACCGGGTTGTTATCGAGCACAACGGCTGGTCGCTTTTGCTGGGCAAGTTCGATCCGCATGTCATCGAGTTCAATACGCCGCCCACGATATACCTGACCGAGTTGGCCGATGGCGTGCTCAACTACGAGCGATTATTGCAACTGGCTGCGCAGGTGCCGCACGGGCCGTTGCCGGCGACGTTGCCGGAGGTACGGCTGGACTCCGGCATCGTCAAGTTCGGTCACATGAACGGCGACACCTACACCCCTGACTATGCGACGAGGATTGAAGGGAAGGTTACTGCGGACTGGAAGCAACCGGCCCTGTATCAGTTCAAGATCGTGCAAAAGGATATGCAGGACGCAACAGATGTCGTCCTGCAGGGTACATACAACCCGGGGGACCAGACATTCGAGGCACAATCCGAAACCTTTGCCCTGCGTGGTCCGCACCGACACTGGTTGCCGCCTCGATGGCGCCGCTGGTGGGAAGATATGGATCCGCAAGGCACGATGCAACATCTGAAACTGGGGTATCACCACGAAACGGGTGAATTCTTGGCCGAGATTGGCGTTGAAGATGTTGCGCTCAACCCCCGTAACTCGTCATTGCGACAAGCGGGGATCGCGATGACCGGCGGGTCGGGTACATTCAGATTTTATAACGATCGCATCGAAGTGGACGTGCGCGGCACGGTCGGCGGCATTAAGCAACGGGTCAAAGGTGTGATTCGTGGATACGACGCCAACGCCCCGTTGTCGCTGCAACTGCAAACCGAGACGTTCATGATCCCCGAAGATCCTCGCTACCTGGCGGTCATGCCCGCCCCGATCGAGAGCGTGTTCAAGCGGTTCAAGCCGGGAGGTCAGGTTGCGGTGTCGGTCGCGCTTGAGCGCAAGGTGGCCGACGATGTGTTGGTGATAAACGGCCTCTTGTCGCTGCACGGCGCTTCGGCGGTATTTCAGCCATTTCCGTATCGGCTCAGAGAAATTCAGGGCGACATCCGGTTCGACTTGGAAAAGGTGAAGATCGTGTCGCTCAACGGGGTTGGCGCAGACGGAGCGCAGATTCATATCGCCGGCGAAATCCGCGATCCGGGTCCGAACCATTCAGCCGATATCCTCGTCACCGGAAAGGGCGTGCCGCTCGGCCAGAACCTGCGCAATGCGTTTCTTCGATCCGCCGATCGCAAAGCGTTTGCCATGTTCTTTGATAAACGGGCTTACGGCGAACTGGTCGAGGCCGGCCTGATTACCGGGTCCGGCGCGGCGAATCCGAATGATCTTGCCAGCTTCGAGTTGGGCGGCAAGGTCAGTTTCAGCACGCTCATTCACCGCGATCCCGAACGTGACGCACCGACGCAGGTTACAACCACCGTGGACGTGGCCGGCGTGAACATGCTGTACACGCATTGGCCCTATCCCTTGCGCATCCGTGGCGGCCAACTCGTCTTTGCCCCCGGGCGCACCGAGGTGAGGCAGATAGTGGCGGGGGGGCTTTCGCGGCCTGACAGCCGTGTGGCCATCGATGGCCACATCGAGTTTGCCGATGGCCGGGCCCGTCCCGAGTTGACACTGGATGTGCAGAATATTCCGCTCGACAAGTTGCTGCGCGCGTCGGTCAAGCCGGCTCAGCGTCGCTGGCTTCAAGATATGCAGATCCAGGGTCTTGTCACCGCGACCGGCAGTGTTTATGCCGATGACGGGGGCGCCATCGATTTTGCATTGGCGACGAAACTGAGTGACGGAACGGCCCGGCCGTTTCACGGCCGATACCAGCTCGAGTCGATGACAGGCCAGGCCACGATCAGCAAGGGGGGGATCAACTTCGACAAGCTGTCCGGCCACCATGAGCGGTCGCGGTTGGCATTGCACGGCTACTCCAGGTGGCAGCAGCAGGGCCGCGAATGCGAGCTACGCATTATCGGCAAGATGCTCAGGTTCGAGGACATGGTCACCGACCTGATACCGCCCGAGGATCCTGTCGCCCAGCGGGTGCGCGCCCTGATCGAAAAGTACAAGCCCACCGGCGTGTATGACGCCAGGTTGAACTACAAGGTGACTCCCGGCCAACCCAGCGAATACAGCTTGGAAATAAAGCCTGCCAGCATCGAGTTTGACTTGGACGGTAAGGGCGTCGCCCTTGCGGACATGACCGGTCGCGTTTTGGTTACGCCGCAACGCGTCGAGATCAAAGACGTGATCGCCTATCACGACAAGGCGATGATAAAAACTACCGGCACGGTTGTACTGGCCGACGAGCCGAGCGTCGATCTGCGCATGGACGTGCAGGACGGCCGATACGACGATCTGATGCGACGCCTGATCCCGCCGGCCGTCCGCGGTGTGCTAGACGGCCTCAAACTGCAGTGCGATTACGATCTGCGCAAGGCAAGGATTGTTTATCAGCCGGACGCCGAGGATAAGCCATTCATCGCGTTCAAGGCCAACGTACGACTCAGGAATGCCGAATGCGTGATAGGCGTGCCGGTGACCGAGTTGAACGGTGACCTGGAGATCGACGCCGAGCACACGCGTGGTCAGAAGCACCCACGGATCGAGTTACGCCTCAACGCCGATCAGATGCGCGTCGAGAAGCGCCTGATCAGCCCGCTTTCACTCGTCGCCACCAATGACCGTGACCCACGCATCCTCATCGTTGATCAGATTCGTGGGCGGTGCTACGAGGGGTTGTTGATCGGCTCGGCCCAGATCGAGTTTGCCGAGGCCGGTCGGTACCGTATCGGTTTGCTGCTTCAGGATGCACAGATCGGCCTGTTCCTGGCGGCGCCATCAAATGACGCATCGGCCACGGCCGGCCGGGAAAAAAAGTCGAAAACCCGCGGCCTGCTGTCGGCGTCACTGGGGTTTGAGGGCCAACGCGGTGACGTCCGGTCACGACAGGGCAGAGGCGAAGCCGTCGTCCGTGACGCCAACCTCTACGACGGACCGCTCTCGCTCGCGCTGCTGCAGATTCTGAATCTGACGTTTCCCACCGCCAGCGCCTTTGACCACGCCGAGACGCAATTCGTCATCGATGGCGACCACGTGCTGTTTGATCGGTTCATCTTCGATGCGCCTGGTGTCCGCGTCGCGGGTCCGGGCACCATGCAGTACAGCACCCGCAAACTCGATCTCGATCTGGTTACCTCCAACCCCTCGGCACTCGACCTAGGACCGATCAGCGAACTGCTCGCCAAGCTCAAGGACGAACTGATCAGCATCCATGTCGGTGGCACACTTACCAAGCCGGACGCCCAACTCAGGTCCTTCCGCGGCGCCAAACGGTCATGGGACACGGTTTTCGGTCGCCCACGCGCCCAGATCAGCCAGGCAGACCGCAAATAGCAGGCCGAAATTCAGATCGGTAATGACCTGCCCCCTGAAAACTAGTCCATGAATTGTGAGAGAATGCATGGTCCATGGACGCATTCAGGAAAGGGCCCGGACATGGCCAGGAAAAGGTATCAAGCGGAAGAGATCATCAGGAAGCTTCGAGCAATAAAAGTGCATATGGCCAAAGGTCTTAAGGCGGAAGAAGCTGTTCGGAAGGAGGAGATTGCCGAGCAGACCTATTACCGCTGGCGGCGGGA
>CAUYYV010000142.1:0-8399 GCA_963577075.1 Phycisphaerae bacterium | reverse complement strand
CTGTACTGGAAGGGCGCCAGTCGCGTCGACGCCTATCTGGGCCTAGCCAGCGGCGCCATGGCGCTGCTGGGACTCAAACCCATCGGGCAGGCACTGCAATTGGATTTTGACGGCGCGGTGCTGGGCTTGATCATACTCGCGTGGGCCGTGGGCCTGATGATCGTCGGTTCCCTGATATTTCCCGATCGCCGGCACCTGATGGAGGGCGCGGCGTGATGACGACCGATTTCTGGCCCATGTTCTGGACTGTCGTGTTCGTTGCTTCGCTGGTAATCTTTGCCGGTGTGACGATCGTGGTCGCGGTCGGTGGATACCGTGACCTCCGCGCCATGTTCCGCAATCTCGACGAGCAGCACGCGGGGCAGACTGATGCGGATGAAGAGCGATGACTTGGGGCGCTTGGTCGCGATTTTGCTGCTGGATCGGGCCGCCATGTCCCTCCCCATTTCTATGAGGATTTGAACGGATCCGGTAGGGACGAGCCATCCGGGTCAGAATCCGCCGCAGATCTCTTTGGCATAGCAGGCGAAGTTGCAAGCGTTTCTTAACTTCGCACTTCGCATCTGGCGATCGAATCTCATACTTGTCACCAGCCCTGCGCAAAACACGACCGCGATGGATCTCGCGGTCGTGTGGTTCCACTTCCTCGCTTTTCGATTGACCTGTCCGTGTCGTCTACCCGGCGCGTGGGTGGGCGTGGTCGTAGGCGTCGCGCAAGCGCATCGTCGACAGGTGGGTATAGATCTGCGTCGTTGACAATGACTGATGCCCAAGAAGTTCCTGCACGCTGCGCAGGTCAGCACCGTTGTCGAGCAGGTGGGTGGCGAAGCTGTGTCGCAGCGTGTGCGGGCTGATGGTCGAATCAAGTCCGGCTATTTGCAGGTACTTGTCGAGTTTGCGGCGGACGGACCGACTGGACAGTCGCCCGCCGTCCTTATTGACAAACATCGAGCACTCGCCGTTGTTGCTCTGGGCTCTCTCACGGAGGGCCTTGAAGCGTACGTCGGGCTCAAGCAGGGTCAAGTAATGGCGGATGGCGGCCAGGGCGTGCGACCCGAGTGGCACAATACGCTCGCGCTTGCCTTTGCCGCGGACGCGCAAGGTCTGTCCCTCGAGGTCGATATCGGTGCGGTTCAATTCGACCAACTCGCTGACGCGCACGCCCGTTGAATATAGCGTTTCGAGAATGGCACGGTCGCGGGCTCCGAGTGTATCACGGCTGTCGGGCATGGTCAGCAGCTTGTCAATCTGCTCGACGGTAATGGCCTTGGGCAACCGCTTGGCCTGCTTGGGCGTGCGGATAAGCAGCATGGGATTGGACTCGGCGGCGCCGCGTATGACCATCCACTTGTAAAAGCTGCGCAACGTGGCGATCTTGCGTGCGGTGGTCGCAGGGCTGTAGCCGAACTCGTCGAGGTGAGTCAGGAACCGCCTGATGAGCATGGCATCGGCGCCGGCAATCCGCTGCTCGGTCGGCCCGGTCGGCGTCTGGGCACCGCCGACAGCGGGAGGTGATGCGGCCTCGGATTCGAGAAACTCGACGTACTGGCGTAGGTCGGCCTCGTAGCATCGGGCCGTGTAGGGACTGAAATGTCGCTCGTAGCGCAGGTAGCTGACAAATTGCTCGACAAATGCACTGGTACTGCTCATCGGACACGTTCCTTTTACTGTAAAGCCGGTCCCGCTCGGTGTGGCGGGTGTTATCTGGATTTCAAGGTCTCTTTCAATTTATGGCTGAACCGCTTGCCCATCTGATGGCTGAGCACGGCGGCATCGAACCAGTCGAGATCACACGTCGGATCGTTGGCCATCTCGTACAGATCGATCAACAGCTTGCTCTCCTGGCCCGGTGCATACCGGAAGACGAACCGCTCACCACGCTTGACCAGGACAATCTGGCGCATCGTCTGCCCCTCGTCGCTGGGCATCGGGTCGTGATCAAATGGCAGATTCGGTACAGCGGACATCGCACGCTCCGGTTGCCGGCCCGTTCGACCCGGCGCCGCAGCGTCGGATTGATCACGGATCGACCTGTGCCAGTTCCGCGGGCATCAGCCGGACGGACTCAGCACGCAGTAGTCGCCAGCTCAATTCGTAGCTGACGAACTGGCTGTACAGGTCCATGCTGATGCGATAGAGAGTAGAGGCATGTTTCTCAGCTTCGGTGTCGAAGGGGTTAAGCCCGTCGAGTCCCTGGCGATCCATGTCCACGCCGCGCTTGCCTGCGTAGCGATGCAAGGCCTCGCGCACGCCCGGATCAGCCGCGTCAAAGAAGGCGCTGACAACCGCAGCCGGCCGATCAGCACGCAATGGTGAGCCCTGCAAGACCTCGTCGCCTCGCGCCGACTTGGAAAGATTGCGTAAGTCGAGCGTCTGACGCCGCTGCTCGGCTCGGGGGTTGAAGTACAATTCCAACGCAACACCGAGCTTGGGCGGATCGTACGGGTCGTAGGCCGTGATCGTTCCGACCAGCAGTGCATCGGCGCCAAGCGCGAGAATCAACTGCTGGGCCTGGTCGGGGCTGGCAATATACCGCCAGCCACGATCCTGCATGGCGGCGATCGTCCGGTTCACCGGCAACACGTCGACGTTGGTGGCATTCTCGAGTTGACGCGCCAGATGATCGGCCAGCTTGAACCCATCGGCCTGAAGGCTACCGCTCTCGTTGATCAGCGGCGCCACGGCGAATATACGCCGCTCCTGGTAGGGACTGGCCAGCGTTACCGGCTTTTCAAGCCAGTTGCAGCCGCCCAGCAGCCCCATCGCCGCTATCAGCATGACCTGTTTACTTGTCATGGCATCCTGCCGTAATGATTTTCGACGAGCCTCCGCTCATCGGACGTAGCAAATCGTCGTGATTCCCCAAGTGCCAATGCTCCGTCACGCCTTCCGTGGCCGGGACATCCATGATCCGATGCCTGATTGCATCCCTGTGGACTCGCAACCAGAGTCTTATGGCCCCTGTGCCGCCGCGTCGGCGGTCGTTGTCTCACTCACCGGCGCTGCGACGGTCTGCATCACTTGCATGGCCGCCTCGGTGCGAACGGCCCAAATATTCTCGCGGCCGCCGCGACCGCGATTTGACACGAAATACACCGTCCCATCCGGCGCCCAAGCCGGTTGCAGATTGGCAAACCGGCTGCGCGTCAGATTCGCCCGTCCAGTGCCGTCGGCGTTGATCACCCAGATGTCCGACTGCACCGGCATCGCCCGCTTCTGTAGATCGGAATCCGGGCGGATAATCGTGCAGAAAACCAACCGCTTGCCGTCCGGGCTCCACCGTGGCGTGATGGCAGCGGCATTGGCGCTGGCGGTGATCTGCGTAGGGCGCACCCAATCGCCGTTGTTGAATTCGATGGTCCAGATGCCGAAATACCGTGACCCCTGCTCCCGGGCACGCTGGTAAGCAATGACATTGGCCGTCGAAGACCAACTGGGAAACAGCCCGTAACCGATGAACTGCGGCGTTACCGGGTTCTGCACGTCGACGACGGCCATTTCCCATTGCCTTGATTTCAACCCACGGACACAGTAAACCAGTTGCCTGCCGTCGGGCGAGAAACTGGGGTGGATCTCGTCGTTGGGCGACCGGCTAATCTTGCGTGCCGGACCACCATTGATGCTGGTCAGGTAGATGTCCCAATTACCCTCACGATCGGAGGCATAGGCGACCCATTTTCCGTCCGGGCTGAACGCCGGGGTCGCGTCGTTGGCAGGGTCATCAGTGAGCTGGCGGATGGCGTTGCTATCGACGCGCTTGATATAGATGTCGGAGGTCGCCCGGTGCTGGGTCGAGGCATACGCGAGCCATTTACCCGTCCGGTCCAACGCCGGGTCGAAATCGGCGCCTTCAGCGGCGAACGTAATCTTGAAGGTATTGGCGGTTCCGTCCATCGGGCTGGCCATCGGCCAGATGGCAGTGGGTGGCCCATCGAGCAGAAACCGGGCTCCGCGCGGCCGAGCACGGTTGGTGGCAAACTCGGCGATCGGCCGCGGTGCCGGCCCGGTGGTACGCTGGGGATCGGCAAAAGTTGTGCTGTCCGAGTTGTCGCCGGCGAAGCTGGCGAGTTGATCGCGAATGTGCTGCTCGTCGGCCACTTGGGTGCGGGTGGCGTAACGCTGGGCCTTGAACTGCTGGTATTTCTCGATCTCCTCGCGGTTCTGGAAACTGACCGACCGGGCATCGTTATAACCGAGCGAGCAACCTGGAAGGGTGCCGAGAAGACCCGCGAGCATGTAATGCCAGGCTGTTGTTCGCATTTTCATCGTTTGGCTCTTTTGTCAAGGCGGCTGATATGCCGCGTCCAACGTCCGCACAGTGTTTATCGGGACAATGGCGTCCGTTGGCTGCACCCCCTAGCGTCGATGACGCTTATCGGACAAGCCAGCAGCCACGCTTGAGAACGTTCGGTCAATACCCCTCTTTGGTGGGAAGATGTCGGGCAGCTTGCGAGAGAGGCTGTTGCGCATAAACTTTACTGGTCGTCTTGCCACGTCGGTGCGAGACCGGCGTATGACAGGGCCACCGACGCGGTATCGCCCGCTATCAGCCCCGACCAGTCGTGCCCCTTACCCAAGCCGGGCATGAACAGCCTTGAGTGGATCGACAATTGTTCAACACCGTGACCGATCTCACTTGGGCTGACCCTTCCGTGCTACGCTGGCCCATAGCCGTTTGCTACTTGACTCTGTTGGCGCTGATCACCGTGTATGGCCTGCATCGCTGGTGGATGATCGGGCTGTACATCTGGACACACCGGCAGTTACCGCGGCCAGCGGCAAGGTTTGACGATGCACTGCCGCGAGTCACGGTGCAGATACCGATGTTCAACGAGCGCGCCGTCGCCCAGCGTGTGATCGACGCGGTGTGTAAGCTCGATTACCCGTCCGACCGGTTACAGGTCCAGGTGCTCGACGACTCGAGCGATCAGCAGTCAGCGCTGCTCGCGCAACAGCGAGTCCGGCATTGGCAGCGACAAGGCGTCAATGCTGGCTACCTACGCCGCATGAACCGACGCGGATTCAAGGCCGGCGCATTGGCCGACGCGATGCCGCAGGCCGAGGGACAGTTGATCGCCGTGTTCGACGCCGACTTTGTGCCACCGGCCGACTTCCTGCGCCGGACGGTCGATCACTTCACGGACCAAGCCGTCGGGATGGTCCAGGCACGCTGGTCCCACCTTAACCGCCCGCAGTCGCTGCTGACGCGATGCGAAGCAATGTTCATCGACGGTCACTTCGCAATCGAGCAAGCCGGCCGTCAACGCAGCGGCCGATGGTTCCATTTCAACGGCACGGCGGGTATCTGGCGGCGCGAGGCGATCGAGCAGGCCGGGGGGTGGTCGGCTGATACGCTGTGCGAGGACTTGGACCTCTCGATCCGAGCACAGATGGCGGGATGGCGGTTCGTCTATCTCAATGACGTGGCCTGTCCAGCCGAACTGCCGCCGACCGTCGCCGCCTTCAAGCAGCAGCAACATCGCTGGTTCAAGGGCACGATACAGGTGATGCGCAAACTGCTGGGGCCGGCGATGCGATCGGGCGCGCCTTGGTGGGTAAAGCTCGAGCTGGTGATGCAGTTGACCGGACCGTTGCTGCCCGTGTTTCTGACCCTGATGGCATTGGCCTATTTGCCGGTGACGCTGTTGCTGATCCAATCACCGATGCCTTGGTGGTGGGCGACCCTGCCTTTGTTCGGCGGACTGGCGGCGGCAACGTCTTTCTACGCGGCCAGCCAATACGTGATCGGGCGCAGCGTGCTGGCGATGTTGATCCTGACGCCGGTAATGGTCGCGATCGGCATGAGCATCGCGCTGACCAACACACGCGGCGTCATCGAGGCATTGATGAACGACCGTGGCGAATTCCTACGCACGCCGAAGTTCAACCAAGGGCGAACCGATCGCACGGATGACGACCCGCTGGCGCACAGCAGGTCGAGATGCGACATGACACGCTGTATGCCGGCCATCGAAACGGCATGTGGGATCTACATGTTGATCTGTATTGCCCTGGCGGTGCAGTCGCCGGCGACGTGGGCTTGCATCCCCCTGCTGGCGTTGTTTGCCCTGGGGTATCTATGGTTCGCCACCAGCGCTCTGAGCGAAGCGCGCCGCCGCCGGGGGCAACCCGTGGCCAGCATCGAGGCGATCTCGCCGCCAGAGTAATGACCTCCCAAAATCCGCGTAACGAGGGTCTTCAATCAAGGTCTTGAAGCCAATCGTCGGCTATCAGCTGCATGATCAGGCGGAGCAACCACGCATGAGATGACATCTGCCAGCCAAACAGTGCTCGATCAACAGATCAATCGTTGTTGATAAACATGTGGCACCGCGGCATCACGCTCGATCTTGTCGGCATGCCGCCAAAATGCACACTTGTGCCGCGATGGTAAATCGAACCATCGATAAACGCTGACGATCAGCCCGCAAGACTCGCCGGCAGGACCCCGCGGCGGTTACATCTGTTCGACAACTTCGATGCCCAGCAGGTCGAGCCCACAACTCAGTGTGCGTGCAACAAGATCGCATATCGCCAACCGGCTGTCGCGTATGGTGGGATCGGCGGCATTGAGCACGGGGCAGTTTTCGTAAAACTGGTGAAACATCGATGCCAACTCGTAAAGGTACGTACACAGCCGGTGCGGCTCGAGACTGTCGGCGACAGCCGCGACCACACCCGGCAGTTGCAGCAGCTTGATCGCTACCGCTCGCTCGGCGGGCTCGGCGATCGCGATCGAATCGGCGTTGATCAATGCGGGCTCGATCTGGCCTTTGCGGAAAATCGAGCGGATACGCACATAGGCGTTCTGCAGGTACGGGGCCGTGTTGCCCTCCATCGCCAGCATGCGGTCCCAGTCGAACACGTAATCCTTGATCCGATCACTGGACAGGTCCGCATACTTGATCGCACCGATACCGACGGCATGAGCGATCACAGCCTGCTGATCGGCGGACAGGCCCGGATTCTTCTGCGCGATCACCGCTTCGGCACGCTGCTCGGCCTCGTCGAGCAGATCGACAAGCTTGACCGTGCCGCCCTCGCGCGTCTTGAACGGTCGCTTGTCCTTGCCCATGATGGTGCCAAACACCACGTGCTCGAGTCGAACATTATCCGGCGCCCAACCCACGCGCCGAAGTGTCGCAAACACCATCGAAAAATGCTGGCTCTGTCGCGCGTCGGTGACATAAATGATGCGATCGGCGCCCAGTTCACTGATCCGGTAGCGCGCCGCGGCCAGGTCAGTCGTCGCGTAGAGATAACCGCCGTCCGACTTCCGCACGATCAACGGCAGCGGACGGCCGTCTCGATCGTGAAAACCGTCTGGAAAGACTACCGCGGCACCGTCACTGGCGCACAGGACTCCCGCCTGCTCCAGGTCGGTGGCCACGGATGCGAGCCTGTCGTTGAAAAAGCTCTCGCCACGGATATCATCACCCGTCAACAACACGCCTAACCGCTGATAGATAGCGCCAAACCGATCCGTCGAGGCTTTGACAAGCCGGTCCCACAACTTCAATGTTACGTCGTCACCTGATTGGAGCTTAACAACACGTTCACGGCTGCGTCGCATAAAATCCGGGTCGCTGTCAAAATGTTGCTTCGCCTCGATATAGAAGGCTTCTAAATCCTCAAACGCATGGACAGTCTTCACCGCCTCCGCCTCGGATTGATCGAGCACGAGCCGTTCGATCAGCATGCCGAACTGCGTGCCCCAGTCGCCGAGGTGATTCTGGCGGATAACACTGTGCCCTTGAACGGCGAGTAGTCGCGCAATGGCGTCGCCGATGACGGTCGATCGCAGGTGCCCAACGTGCATCTGCTTGGCGACATTCGGGCTTGAGTAATCGACGACGATGGTCTGGGGTTGCCCGGCCCGGTCGATGCCGAGATGATCGTCGCCCGCCATCGACCGTAATTGTCCGCTGAGGATATCAGGCTTGATGGTCAGGTTGATGAACCCGGGGCCGGCGATATCGGTTTTATCGACCAGATCAGCAATCTGAAGGTTGCTCGCGATGGCCTGGGCGACGTCGCGGGGCTTCTGCCCCAGTTGTTTTGCCAGACTCATCGCAACATTGGCCTGGTAATCACCGAATTTCGGGTTCGCCGACGGCCGGATCAGTGGATCAATCAGCGTGTGCTCGTCGCCGAACGCCGCGGCGATGGCGGTGGAGAATCGGTCGGCCAGGATGGTTATCAGATCAGGCACTACACGATCCACCGCATGGGGCTTAAACGATAAGGTACCCGAAACCGATGTGAAGGTGTGTCGAAAAGAAATACGAGGTGAGTCGAATGGGTACGGCGCATAACCCCTTCGCTAAACATTTCCCCCGGAAGTCGCAACCGGAACCCCAAAAACGGAAACCCAGTCCGCGGGTCACTCGGCCTCGGTA